>CANNLB010000433.1 GCA_947505565.1 Acidobacteriota bacterium
GCGTCCCGTCCTTGCCGCCAATGAGCCCGTTGCTGTTCTCCGATGGCCGAACCACCTCCTCCACCTTGCTGCCTTCCGGCGACCACTGCCGAATCACGTTGCCCGGCACGTCTGAAAACCATAGCACCCCTTCGGGCATCCAGATCGGTCCTTCAATGAACTGAAAGCCGCTGGCGACCTTTTCGATTTTCGTCCCCGCCGGCACCAGCGCGTCGAACGCCGGATCCTTCCGTACGACGCTCTCGTCCACCACGGCCGGCGTTGCCGCCTGCTTCGACTCCGGCGCGCGGCAGGCCGCCAGCCCCAGTACGACCAACACCAGTAACCACCGTTTCATGCCTACGATTCTAACTCCCTTGTTATGATGAGGAACAGCGATGCTTTCCGAACCTTGCCAACTGGTCAACGTAGCCAAGCTGATCACGGCCTACTACTCCGAACGTCCCGATCCCTCCATACCCGAGCAACGCGTCTCGTTTGGCACCTCCGGGCATCGCGGCTGTGCCTATAACCTCAGCTTCAACGAAGGCCATATCCTCGCTATCACCCAGGCCATCTGTCGCTATCGCCATTTGCACGGCATAGACGGGCCGCTCTTCCTCGGCATCGACACGCACGCGCTCTCGGAGTCCGCCGCCGCCACCGCGCTCGAAGTTCTCGCCGCCAATGGCGTCGACGTCATGCTTCCGGTCGGCACCGATTACACCCCCACGCCCGCCGTCTCGCACGCCATCATGACTTACCCCGGCGTCGCCGATGGTATCGTCGTCACGCCCTCGCATAACCCTCCGACCGACGGCGGCTTTAAATACAACGGCACCAACGGCGGCCCCGCTGATAGCACCGCCACCACTTGGATTCAAAGTGAGGCGAACCAACTCCTCGCCGCTGGCCTCGTTGACGTTAAGCGCCTCCCCTATCGTCAGGCGCTCAACGCCGGGACGACCCATCGCCACGACTACCTTACACACTACGTGAACGACCTCGAGAACGTCATCGATTTCTCGGTCATTGACTCGTCCCTCGGCGTCGATCCGCTCGGCGGGGCCGGCGTCCATTACTGGCCTCGCATTGCCGAAAAGTACAAGCTCAATCTGACTGTCGTCAACCCCTTAGTTGATCCCACCTTCCGCTTCATGAGCCTCGATTGGGACGGTAAGATTCGCATGGACCCGTCGTCGCCTCCGGTGATGGAGCCGCTCATCGCCCTTCGCGATAAATTCGACATCGCCTTCGCCTGCGACACCGACCACGATCGCCATGGCATCGTCACGCGCAGCGCCGGACTGCTGCCGCCCAACCACTATCTCGCCCTTTGCCTCGAGTATCTTTTCACCCACCGACCGCTCTGGTCGACGAGTACGGCGGTTGGCAAGACCGCCGTCAGCAGCAGCATGATCGACCGCGTCGCCGCTCGCCTTGGCCGTAGGCTGTACGAAGTGCCTGTCGGCTTCAAATGGTTCGTTCCGGGTCTGATTGATGGGTCGCTTGGCTTTGTCGGCGAAGAGAGTGCCGGAGCTTCCTTTCTCCGCAAAGATGGCCGCGTCTGGACGACGGATAAGGACGGTCTCATCGCCTGCCTGCTCAGCGCCGAGATGACGGCCCGGTGGCAGAAGGATCTGGGCGAAGTCTACGGCCAGATGGAGGAAGCGATGGGCCGGTCGACCTACGAGCGGATAGAGGCGGCGGCGAACCCGGCGCAGAAAGCTAAGCTCGCCAAGCTCTCGCCCAGCCACGTGACCGCCTCCGAACTCGGCGGCGAGCCGATTCGGCAAATCCTCACCGCCGCGCCGGGCGATGGTAACTCGCTGGGTGGGCTGAAAGTGATCACGGAGAATGCCTGGTTCGCGGCTCGCCCCTCCGGCACCGAAGACATCTACAAGATCTACGCTGAGAGCTTCCACGGACACGCCCATCTGCGCCAGGTCCAAATGGAAGCCCAGGAGATCGTGACCGATGCGCTCAGCGCTTAGCTTGTGATATCGTTTCACGATCATGCGCCTTTTTTTGCTCTTGGCGATAGTCGTCTACAGTTCCGCCCTCGCAGTTGATGATACTCCTGCTACTTTTCGTCAGTATTGCGTGCAATGCCACGGTAAAGCCGCCAGCGGCGGCATCAGCTTCGACAAACTGCTGCCGATGGGCGAGCAGTTTCAGCAATGGGAAAAGGTCGCCGATGCGATCGAGTCCAAGCACATGCCGCCGCCGCAACAGCCCCAGCCGAGCGACGAAGAACGTCGCGTCGCCACGCAATGGATTCGGGCTAAACTCGGCGAAATCGCCAACAAAAACGCCGGCGACCCGGGTCGCGTGGCACTCCGGCGCCTGACGAGCGGCGAGTACGCTTACACCATCAAGGACCTCACCGGCCTCGACATTGACACTGAGAACGACTTTGTCCCCGACTCGGTTGGCGGAGAAGGGTTCACTAACTTTGGCGATGTACAGTTCATGGCCGACGCCAGCCTGGAGCGTTACCTGCAGGCGGCCAAGAAGGTCGCCAGCCATGCCGTTATTGGCTCGGGGGCCTTGGGGTTCTTTGCTGATCCAGGGAAGAGCGGTTTTGAGCTTTCGGCCCTGAACCGAGTCATCAACATCCACACCACCCACGGTTTTCGCACGACTTCGGCCGAGGGCGGGCGTCCCTTCGGTCTCGATAAGTACGGCAAGGCGATTTACGCCGCTTGGCGGTTGAAAAACGGGAAAGGTCTGACGGTGGAGAAGGTCGCCGCTGAAGAGGGAATCACCCCTCGCTTCCTGCAGCATATTGCGGCCGTGCTTAACCAGCCGAATGCCCCCTATCCGACTGGCGAAGTGATTGCTCGGTTTCAGAAGATGCCCGGCACAAGGGCGGCGGCGACGGAGATCCAGAAGTATTTGGTCGATTGGACCCGATGGCTGTTTGGAGCCGGGGCGCTGGCCGAAGGCGGCCAGGGCGATGAACGGGCCCTCGTTTTAACGGAAGAGACTGTCAGCGCAGCGCCGAAGCAGCCTATGAAATTCAACCTGTTCAATCGCGGGACGAAGGCTCCGGGGTTGAGCTTCATTACCGCGGTCGTCAACCCGAATTCGATCGATAAGCCCATCGTGGTTTGGCACAAGCCTTCGGTTCGTTTTCGCATGGCGGATCGGTCGGCTACGGCGGCGCAGCCGTTGATCGCGGTGCTGGATGAAGCGGCGCGGAAGCGGGTCGGCTTTGGTCAAAGGCCGGACGGGGTGGCGATCGACCCGATGGACTTTGCGATGACCGGTGATACGGCGTTATCGCTCGAACTGCTCGCGCCGACGGGGGCTCGGGGAATCGATATTCAGGCCGAGGCGGAGATCCTCTCCGGCGAGGCGAAAGACGCGGTGATGCGGGTGACGGTTTCGGACCAGCCGGAGCTATCGAAGGGGCGGCCGTTTTCGATGCTGTTAGGTCACGCTAAGACGCCGGGCTTTGAAAAGTGGAAGGCCGGGGTGCTGGCGTTTTCAGCGCAGTTGCCGCAGAACTCGCAGGGCGAAGCCGCCCCAGCCGACAAGGATCCGATCCCGCCTCCGTACAACAACGTCTATAACCAGCCGGAACGGGATATCTACCACGTCACCTCAAAGTACTACCGGACCGATGGTTTCCTGATGGACAAAATGCTTGACGACCCGACGCGGAAGGAACTCGACCAAGCCTGGATTGACCTGAAGGCTTCGTTCGGCTACTACGACGCGTTTCTTGGGTTCGTTTTGCAAAAGCTAAAGGACAAACCGGCCGAGGCTGCCCCCTACATCAAGGATTTGACCGCTGAGCGGGAGGCCGGGAAGCGGGCGCTGCTGGCGGCGCAGCCCGGGCACATTGACGATTGCATCGCGCTGGCGGGACGGGCTTGGCGGAGGCCGTTGACTCCGGCGGAGAAGGACCGTTTGCGTTCGTTTTACACGAACTCCCGGGAGATCGCGAAGATGGACCACGACGGAGCCATTCGCGCTTTGCTGGCCCGGATTTTTGTAGCACCGGCTTTCTTGTACCGGTTGGAGCAGTCGAGCGGACTTTTGTCGGGCTCAGAGCTGGCGAGCCGGATGAGCTATTTCTTGTGGTCGTCTTCGCCGGACGAGGAGTTGCGGCGGGCTGCGCAGGCGGGCGAGTTGAGCGACCCGGAGA
>CANNLB010000434.1 GCA_947505565.1 Acidobacteriota bacterium
TAATCCCTTAGATCACTTTTTTCGAATCTGAGGAGTCTCGACGCCTTCGGGCGCTAGGACGTTTATGGATAAACTGGCGCAAAATATACAAGAAGCATTTCTCAACAACGCGCGCAAAGACAAAACTTTCCTCACGATTTACCTCATGAGTGGAGTGAAGCTTTCCGGTCGGATCAAGAGTTTCGATAAGTACTCTGTGGTGCTCGAATCCAATAATCAGGAACAGTTAATTTTCAAGCACGCCATCTCCACGGTCGTGGTCTCTCGACCTTTCCACGCCCATGCTGCCGCCGCCCAAGCGGCCGCAGCCGCCGTCGGAGCACCCGACTTCCCCGGAGAACCCGGCGAAATTTGAGTCGTAACCTAGAGCTTACGCAGTCCGGCCCTGAGAAGACAATTCTGGTTTCGGTTGAAATCCGTCGACGGGCGAAGCAGGACTTCACGCCAGAAGAATCGCTCGAAGAGCTTCGCACGCTCGCCTCCAGCGCCGGGGCGGAGATCGTCGATGTCTACACACAGGTTCGCGACGTGGCCGACCGAGCCCATTTCGTCGGCGAAGGCAAACTCGAAGAACTCGCCGCTGCTGTCGAAGCCTGCAAGGCGGATCTTGTCGTTTTCGACAATGAGCTCAGCCCCACGCAGCTCCGTAACATCGGAGCCAAGCTCGATACCCGCGTTGTCGATCGAACCCAGCTCATCCTCGATATCTTCGCCAAGCGGGCACGCACGCGCGAAGGCCAACTGCAAGTCGAGCACGCTCAACTCAAGTACCTTCTCCCGCGTCTGTCCGGGAAAGGGATCGCGATGTCCCGCCTCGGAGGCGGCATCGGCACGCGAGGCCCCGGGGAAACCAAGCTTGAAATCGATCGCCGGAAGATCAGCCTCCGGATCACGAAAATAGAACGGGCTCTTGAAACGGTTCGGAACACGCGGCTCGTCCAACGCAGCCAGCGCCAAAGCGTTCCCCTAGCCACCATCGCCCTCGTAGGTTATACCAACGCGGGAAAGTCGTCGCTCTTCAATCGGCTCACGAACGCCGCTGTGTTCGCCGACGCCCGAATGTTCGCAACCCTCGATCCCACCGTGCGCGCCGTCCAATTGCCCTCGCGGCGAACCGTACTTCTCAGCGATACCGTCGGCTTTATTCGGAACCTCCCCACCACTCTGATCCGTGCCTTCCGCGCCACGCTCGAAGAGGTGGCCGAAGCTTCGCTTCTGGTCCACGTCGTCGATTCCAGCGCCGAGGGTGCCGAGCATCAAATGGCCCACGTCCAGGCCGTGCTCGAAGAAATCAAGGCCCACGAAACGCCTCAAATTCTTGTCTGGAACAAACAGGATCGCGAAGGCTCCGCCCAACTGCCCGAAGATGCCGTCGGCGTTTCGGCACTCACCGGCGCAGGTATCGAAACACTTCTCGCGCGCATTGACGACGCACTTACTCTCGATCCCGTCGCGCCTTGTGTCCTCCGCATTCCCGTCGGCGATGGTGCCGCCCTCAGCGTCCTTCACGAAACCAGCCGAATCCTCTCGAAAACCTACGAAGACGAAACGGTACTCATCGACGCCGTGGCCCCGGAATCAGCCCGCCGCCGCCTCGCTAAGTACCTGGTAGCGTAAGCACGGGATATAGTGGATAGACCGGGATGAATCTCCCTAACCTGCTGACGATCCTTCGCATTTTTTTCGTACCGCTGCTTGTCGCGGCACTGGTGCAGGAAGATCTGCGCATCGACCTATTCGGCTTCCGCATCATGCAAGAGTTCCTGGCCCTAGCCACCTTTCTTGCCGCCGCCCTAACGGACCTCCTCGACGGCTACCTCGCGCGCCGCTGGAAACAGGTCACCACCGTCGGCACCCTCCTAGATCCGGTCGCCGACAAGCTTCTCATCTCCGCCGCTCTCATCTCTCTAGTCCAAATCCGCCTCATCCCCGGCTGGCTGGCCATTCTCATCATCGCCCGCGAATTCGCCGTCTCCGGCCTCCGGTCTATCGCCGCGGCCGAAGGCTACACCATTCAGGCATCCGACCTCGGCAAAACGAAAATGGCCACGCAGGTCATCGCTATTTCGCTCATGCTGATCTCCATCCGCTACAAAGAGTGGTATAGCTTTGCCATGCTTTGGATGTACGGAGTCGTGTTCTTCGCCCTCGTCAGCGCCATCCAATATTTTGCCAAGTTCTGGACCCACATCGACGGCCAAACTAAGCTTCGCCGCCGGCGCGAGCTGATCAAGCTAGAGCGGCATGACACGCTGGAAAACCGCCGCCAACGGCGTCAAAACCGCACTAAGGCGCCAGATAATCCATCCGGCCCCCATCGACCAACATCACCTGTCCGGTGATAAACCCGGCCCGGGCCCCCGCTAGAAACACCACGACGTCCGCAATGTCTTCCGGCGTCCCTACCCGTCTCACCATCGCCTTGCTGGCCATTGTCCGCAGCAACTCCTCTCCTTCGGCCTGGGTCCGCCCGCTAAACACCATATCCGTCGCTATAAAGCCAGGAGCCACGGCGTTCACCGTAATCCCCTGCGGCCCTAACTCCATCGCAAATCGCTTGGTCAAGACAATCACCGCCGCCTTGGTCGCCGCGTAAAACGTCGTCCCCGCCATCGCCGTTCCATACGCCGCGATGGACGCCAAATTCACAATCCGCCCATATCCCGCCGCCTGCATCCCCGGCATGACCGCCCGTGTCATGTGGACCAACCCGTCGACGTTGATCCGCCGCATCGGCTCCATCTGCGAGAAGTCAAAATCGCCCAAATCGCCCCGCTTCAATACCCCGGCGTTGTTCACGAGAATCGTTACCGGCCCGAGTCGATTCTCCACCTCCGCCACCATTCTCGGCCCGCACGACGGGTCCCCCACATCGCCCTGTACCGCAATCGCCCGACCGCCCGACCGCAGAATCAATTCTGCCGTCTCTGTAGCTGCCGCTTCATTTTCGCGATAGTTTACGGCGACGGCCACCCCGTCCATGGCCAACCGTAGCGCCGCCGCCCGTCCAATGCCGCGCGAGCCACCCGTCACAATCGCAACGGACACTTATTCAGCTCCTTGCGTTGCCGGCTCCACCACCGCCGTCATCGAACCCTTCGAATTTGCCATACGCGGATCCGCTCCGTAACCATGGATCATTTCTTTGGACACCGTCGCCTCTTCAATCTCCCCCGTCAGCACAATCGTCCGCCCGGTCGTGTCCACTTCCACGGTATGGCGCTGCGCCCGGGCTTCCCCGATCGAGAACAACCGCATGAGCATCTCGATCACGTAGTCGTAGGTGTGTTCATCGTCATCGAGCAAAACAACGTTGTACAGGGCGACAAGTTCGTTCTCATTCTCCTCGCCCGTCTCTCGCTCAATGGTGGTCCGCGTCAACGTTCCCGGCATAAAGAGCAGGCCTATCCGTGGCCAAGCTTCATCAGCCAACCGAGCCCGAAGATGGTCCCCACAAAACAGGCGAAGCAGTAAAGCCCGTACTGCAGGCGGTCTCTATCCGTCTTCTTCGTCACCACGCCCAACACCACTGAAATCAGCAGCGCAAACACAATCGCGGTCTCCAAGTGCGTCAAAGCAATTTTCGGCATTTACGTTAATCCTTCTGCCCCGTCGCAATCTCGTACGTATCGACCAGTGCCAATACGTTCAAAAGCCCCGCGCCGGCCAAAAACTTGGTCCCGTAGTCATGCACGTGCCCCGCGACATCCGCTTGGTTGTAACCGAGCCAAGTCGCCAGAAAATAGGGAATGCCCACCATCTTGTTGGCCACGTTGCCCCCCGTATAGATCAGCGTGGTCAAAATGTCTCCCGTCTGCGGCTCAAAAAAAGCACCGCGCATCAGAAGCCCAATCAGGAAGCAAATGATGGTTGAAATGCCCAACAGCAAACCCCGCTGCATCCGGCCCTGGTAGATGTGGCCGCCACCGGGAACCAACCATCCGATGATCACCGGCGTAACCCACTTCATAATCGGGACGCTCTTCTTCGGGTTCAACGCCGCCGCTACGCTATTGTCTGCCATAAAGTTTCTGCCTCAAGTTTCGCATAGAACCCCGGATCGCCGCGCCGGGGTTCCATGCGCCACCCCTACTTCTGCTTGGCAATGATTTTGTCTTTGATCTTGTCGTAG
>CANNLB010000435.1 GCA_947505565.1 Acidobacteriota bacterium
GACCGTCGGCGACCGGCAGCGCATGACCCCTGCCCAGGACCCCGACCAACCCGTCGGCAAAATCCTCCGCCTCACCTTGGACGGCAAACCCGCCCCCGGAAACCCTAACTTCGGTAAGACCGGCGCCGGCACCCTCTCCCTTATTGATCCCCCGCGCGACACCAACGTCGCTAAGACCGCGGCGAAGGTTAGCACCTACACCTTCCCCGGCGTCAACGATACCCCGGCCGAAACTTGGGCTTCCGGCTTCCGCGCGCCTTATGGCCTGGCCTTCTCCCCCACCGGCGAGTTGTGGGAAGTCGAGCACGGCCCCCGCGGCGGCGACGAACTGAACCTGATCGAAAAGGGCAAAAACTACGGCTGGCCCCTCGTCTCCTACGGCATGAACTACAACGAGGTGGCCATCCCCAGCCACGACACCCGATCCGACTTCACCAAGCCGGTTCTCTATTGGGTGCCGGTGGTTGCCCCGGGCAACCTGATGTTCTACCGCGGCAAAAAAACCTTCCCCCAATGGGACGGCAACGGCTTCATCAGCGGCTTGGCCACCAAATCGATCAATCGCATCATTTTCGACGGTAAAGGCGGTGCCAAAACCGCCGAGCGGTGGGACGTCGGTAAGCGTGTCCGCGACGTCGAACAGGCCCCGGATGGTTCACTGTGGATGCTCGAAGACGCTAACCCCGGCGCGCTCGTTCACATCACCCCGAAGTAAGTAACTAAACAGGGGGCCGGATCTACTCCGGTCCCTTCGGACTCACGATCTTCCCCCGCAACCCAGGATCGAGCGCCACAAAACGCCTCAGGTTCCACGGCGCCATTCAGATTCTCGATCTGTTTCACGCCCGCCAATACTTGTGGGAATTGCCCCGCAAATTGCACCCGAACCAGGGGGCCGAGCAGAAAGACTGGATGATGATTTACGAGAAGATGCTGGATGAGGGACGGATCGAAGAACTGGTGGCCGCGCTTTGTTGTATCAATTCCGCGAACCCGGAGTTGAGCGAAAAGCTCCGCAAAAGAGGCCGATTACTTTGAAAACCACACTGAGCGCAGGCGCCACCCCGAGTTCCGCAGTCAGCACCTGTTTGTTGACTCTGGCGTCATCCAGGCCGGCTGCAGAAACGGAGTCGGATCGGCTGTAAACAGTCGGGAATGCTCTGTACGGTGCCCGGACCTAACGGTATTCTGGCCCTGCGTTGTTGCCACAGCAACGGACAATTTGAGAGCGATTGGGAGAGCCGGGCAGCGTGACTGCCACTTTCATGGGGCCCACCCGACCGGCCAAGCCATGTCAGAAGGAAAAACCATAGCTACGACCATCATTAATTGCACCCGTAACGAGCTACAATAGCGCAACCGGGGAAGGCCGTTGCGCTTGGCGTCGATCCCACGCCTCACCCCCCGAATCGGGCAATCACCTCCTGCAAGCACGGCTGCGGCGCACCGTAACTGACGATCGCTACCTCGAGCGCCGCCGTGTCGCGATACATCGTCAGAGCACGCTCCATCCCGTCAAGGATCCACCGCGTCTCGTTGCCAAATGCACCGCCGCCCAGCAGCGTAAGAAATAGTTTGTGGCTCCCCCCGCCGCGCGCGCTCAAAATCGCCGCACAAATCGTAGCTTCGTAGGAAGCTTCCAAAACGAGACGTGCAAACCGTTCCCACGCGGCAAACCCATGGCGGGAATAGGCCACCGGCAACGCGGAACAGTAAGCCTGCGAGACCTTGTGGCCGCCCCCCTCGACGGTCACTTCGGTATCCCACTGCATGCCAATTCGTAACAGGCACCGAAGTCGATCGAGTTCCTCCTCACTGGACTCCGCCAGCCGTTTCGAAATCTCGCCCAAACCTTCCTCGGATGCCAACGCATATCCGTTCCTCATCTCCCATAGCCGACTGCCCAAGTTACCCATCGCTTCGCCGATGCCCGCCAAACAATCGATCTGATTATCCGCCGATTGGCCAATCTGTCCATTCGTGGCGGCAAAGTAATTCCGATAGATCGTTCCCGCACCGGCCGCAACGGCGCAGGCGGGCCCTTGAGTAAGATCAGTTTCATAAATCCCCACCCCCTGCTCCGGGGTAACACCCGGCCCCACCATTTCGAGCAAATTGAACTGCGAGGCTACTTGAAACACGGAACCCGCATTCGCCTTCTCGGCATGCAAACGCTGGACATCCGCCACCACTTCGCGCACCGAGATGCGACCCGTACTGGCACTTTCACCCAGAGATCGAACACGCTCTCTGAGGTGGCCCAGTGACGGAACTTCCAATCGCCCACATACCATCGCTCTCCCGTTAACGCGAGAGCGCATCGTACTGCCCTCTACCGACAGCTTCTCGCGCACCTCTCGCGGCGAAGTCTCCCGAAAACCCGTCAAAGTTTCAAACCAAGTCATCTCCCAATCCCTCCTATACTTCGCCCTCTCCCTGTGATAATGTCGTCATCACTATTTTAGACTGAAGGACTTCTCGCATGCGCAATTTCACGTGGTTCGTCGCTCTCGCTCTGCCCGTCATCCTCGCCGCCCAAGACACTCGCGGCATCATCTCCGGCGCTGTAACCGACCCCCAGGGAGCTACCGTCACCGGAGCTAAGATAACCGTCACGAACACCGGCACCGCCACCGGCACAAAGCTTACAACGAACCAAAATGGTTACTATGAAGCGCCCCTCCTCCTCCCCGGAACTTACTCGGTATCCGTCGAAGCTCCTGGCTTCAAAAAAGCCGTCCAATCCCGCATCACCCTCGGCCTTGGCGATCAACTGAAAATCAACGTCCAACTCGAAGTCGGCGGCGTCACCGAGTCCGTTACCATCTCCTCGGAAGCCCCCATGCTCGATACCAGCACCGTCAGCATGGGCCGTAATATCACCAACCGCGAAGTCATGGACCTTCCCGTCATCGGCAATAACGTCATGGCCCTGGCCCGCATGTCGCCCGGCGTCCAAGTGCCCGGCACCACCCAGTTCCTTGTCCAGGGCCAGGTCGGCGGCGGGTCGGCCTACAACTCCCCCGGCTCGGTCGGCGGCAACGAATGGTCCGTCGACGGCGCCTCCACTAACGGCACCGACCGCCGCGCCTCCATCATGCCCAGTCCCGACGTCATCGACGAATTCAAGGTCGAAACCTCCAACTTCGACGCCTCCTTCGGACACGCCACCGGCCTCGGTATCTCCATGTCCACCAAGTCCGGCGCCAACCAGTTCCATGGCACCAGCACCCTCCAGTTCATTAACCAACGCTGGAACGCCGCCTCCTTCTTCGTCAAACAAGCCCGCTGGGCCCAGGTCTCCGCCCTCAACACCGCCGGCAACTCTGCCGCCGCCAACGCCCTGGCCGACCGGCCCATGCTCAACTCCGGCAAAACCCTCAACTACCAGGCCACCATCAGCGGACCCATCTACATCCCGAAAGTCGTCGACGGCCGTAATAAACTCTTCTTCTTCCTCGGCTTCTCCGAACTCAAGAATCGCCAATCCGCCCGCCCCAGCGAAATTAACTACACCGTCCCCACCCTCGCCATGCGCGCCGGAAACTACTCCGACCTCCTCCGCGTCGACCCTGTCCGCTACCAGGTCTACGACCCCGTCTCCACCCGCGTCGATCCCGCCCGCCCCGGCCACTGGATCCGCACCCCCTTCGCCGGCAATATCCTCCCGCAATCCCGCATCCGCAACCCCATGTACGACTTCTACGCCAAACGCATGCCCCTGCCCAACGTCGATACCACCGGCCGCGACCCCATCAATAACTACCTCGCCACCGGCATGCCCAATAACGTCGACTACCGCTCCTGGAACAACCGCATCGACTACCAGCCCACCCAGAAGCACCGTTTCTTTTTCCGCTGGTTCAAAAGCGACTTCCTCGAAGGCGCCCAGGACTTCACCTACGAATCCGAACCCGGCCTCATGAACTGGGACGAAAAACGGCCCGCCGCCAGCGCCGCCGCCGACTGGACCTACGCCGCCAGCCCCTCCACCATCCTCAACGTCACCGCCGATACCAACTGGTTCCTGCTCCAAAATCAGCGCTTGGGCACCCGCAAGTACAAACCCAGCGACGCCGGCCTGCCTTCTTACATGGATGCCAAGTGCGCCTCCAATTGTGTCATG
>CANNLB010000436.1 GCA_947505565.1 Acidobacteriota bacterium
CGCCGGGAAGGAGTTCCGGGGAAAGTCAAAGCAAGGGATCTACGGAGATGTGCTGACGGAGCTGGATTGGTCGGTGGGGCAGATTCTGGCGACCTTGACGAAGCATCGGTTGGACGAAAATACGCTCGTGCTCTTTAGCTCCGACAACGGGCCGTGGTACCAGGGCAGTCCAGGGCAGTTACGGGGACGGAAGGGGATGACTTGGGAGGGCGGGGTGAGAGTGCCGTTGCTGGCGCGGTTGCCGGGGCGGGTGAAGGCGGGGGTGGTGTGCGATGGCCTCGTTTCGACGATGGATCTGCTGCCGACCATCTGCCAAATCACCGGGGCGACTTTGCCGGCTAAGCCGGTAGATGGACGGGATATCTCAACCCTTTTGGCGGGCACAGCGAAAGAGCTCGATCGGGAGGTGGTCCTGTATTTTGATGGGGTGCATGTGCAGTGCGCGCGGTGGGGAAGGTGGAAATTGCATGTTGCTCGGTATAACAATGTGACCTACAGCCCGGCACCAGCGGCGGGGCGGAAGAACATTCGGCTGGCGAATCCGGAGCTCTATGACGTGGTGACGGATCGGGATGAGAGCTTCGATGTGGCGGCGGAGAACCCGGCGGTGGTGGCCAAGATTCGGGATAGAATGGAAATCTTAATGTCGGGTTTTCCGGAGGATATTCGGAAGGCCCATGCTGCGACGCAGACGGGAGCGGGATCGCCGAGCCCGGCCGGGGCAGTTTCTAGATAGAGGAGAGCTTATGCGCGTTTTGATTGCTTCGATGATTTTGGCGGGAGCGGCGATGGCGGCCGACGAGGGGTTTGTTTCCCTGTTTGACGGCAAGACGTTGGCGGGCTGGCAACTCGTGGGGGGGCGGGGGCCGGGCTATGTCGTCGATAACGGAACGATTGTGTGTCCCAAGGACGGGGGAGGGAACCTGTACACGGGGAAGCAGTACGGAAACTTTATTTTCCGATTCGGATTCAAGATGGAACCCGGCGGGAACAACGGCGTCGGGATCCGCTCTCCGTTGACCGGCGATGCGGCTTATCAGGGGATGGAGATCCAGATTTTGGATCATGACCATGAGCTGTATAAGGGTAAGATCAAACCGACGCAGCGGCATGGAAGTGTCTACGACGTGTTTCCGGCCAATGGAGAGGCGTTGAAGCCGGCCGGGGAGTGGAACGAGGAAGAGATCCGCGTGGATGGGTCGAAAGTGACGGTTACATTGAACGGAAAGGTGATTTCAGCGGCCGATTTGTCGACTGTGACCGATCCGGCGGTATTGAAGAAGCACCCGGGTTTGTTGCGGAAGTCCGGTCACTTGGGCTTTCTCGGTCACGGTTCGCGGGTGGAGTTCCGTAACCTCCGTATCAAGGAACTGTAAAAAAGCTGGATTTTGCGTCTTGCACCGCTCGTTCTTTTCGCTAACCCTAGAAGGGTTCTGTCCGGATCGTTCGTTGTGCAGAGTATGGCTAAAGTACCTTGCAGACGTCGATCGCTCGAGGTCCCCGACCGGGCCAGTTTAAAAAATCGAGCGGTAAAAAAGTGTAACGGTAAGACGCCGGTTAGCATACCCCCGCTTTGGGGATGGGACGCAAAATCCAAACACGTTTTTTAAATAACGCGATAAATTGACCGGAGCGATCTATCAGGCTTCTCGGAATCTGAGCTTGTGACCGGAGGTACTGGGTCAGACCTTCGAAATCCTGGATTGCGCGGCAGGTAGCTTCCGGATGCTGTCCCCCCGAAATGCGAACTTGAACACGACGTGCTTTAGGGGACAGAGCGAAGCAGCGCGGTGAGAGTACGAGGAAAAGTGGTTGGCGTCGGATCCTTGGTTGCTGCTGTTGGACCGGTTTCCAACCGAGAAGGTTTTTGCGCCCTCGGAGACTGTAATTACCGACGCCGAGCTGGAGACGACGGCGGTTTATCGGGAGTAGCTGGGGCCTCAGGGTCTGCACTACGGCGGTGGCGCGTGGATTTAGAAAGTAATAACCAAATGCAAGGGTATGGAGGTGGTGGGCCAGGCTGGATGTGCGCTTCTGCGGATCACCTGTAAAGTCAAAGGCTAAGGCTGGCATGGAAGGGACATTACCAAGGATTCCTGGTATGAATTTATCGGATGGAAGCGACGGAATGCACAAGCGAGGCTCTGAAGGACATCCTGGTGTGCCCAGTCGAGCCAAGCGAAGAAGCCCGATATCGAGAGCAGATGGCGCGGCATCACTATCTTGATCTTGGCGCACAGGCCAAAATTGGTGAGACCGTATGGTATGCCGCAACTTGGCGCGAGCAGTGGGTAGCACAGCTGAACGTCTCGGCGGCGGCGCTGCAATGCGGCGTCGGGGATCGTGGGACTTTCGCTCGCAGTATGGCCGACTGAGCCTGATCGCCAACAGCAGCCGCTTTCTCACCCTGCCCGGCTGGAGCCAGCCCAATATCGGCTCGCGCGTGTTGTCACTGACCGACCGGCGGGTGGCGGGCGATTGGCCGACACGGTTCGGTCATCCGCTGTTACTGCTGGAAACCTTTGTTGACCCACAGCGCTTCCATGGCGGGGGGTATCGCGCCGCTAACTGGATGGAACTGGGACGAACCCAAGGATATCGACGCGCCAAGGACGGCTGCAGCGCGCAAGCCGACGGCCCCAAGCGGGTCTTCTTGCGCCCCTTATGCGGCGATGCACGCACACAACAGACCCACGCCTTCGGCACTCGCGAAGCTTGGACCAGCCCTGCTCGCCAAAACTTTACCACCGACCGGCCCCGACGGCGCTGCCTCTCCGACGAGCATGGGCTTGTGGCGCTCGGCCTAGCGGCGCGGGCAAAACGTCGGTACCTGAACCTATTCAACGATTTACGCGCCTGCGGCACGGATGAGGAAGGTCCCGCCCGTCGGCATGCCACGCGGTATGGTCAGTTTGTGATCTGGTCAAGTCTATTCGAGCAGAGGCGGTCACTTTCAGGGGGGCGCCGAGGTCTACGCCGATCGAGATCGTCTGCAAATGACAGGAGCCGACGGTGCTTACGAGTAACAGAACACGCGCGGCGCGTGTTGGTGAAGGGCAGAAACTTGGGCTTCGGTCTACTTCCCGCCGGTCACAGACGAGGTGCTTGGGTATGGTGTCGATTAGGAATACTTTCCGTATCTCCGTCGGCATTTGTCCCGCACGCTTGGCCGTCCGTGGTGGCATGCTGGCCGAAACAAGCCTTCGGCGTGGATGATATCGTCTTCCCCGCGAAGCGCATTTGGCAGACGCGACTACCGGCGCGGATGGTGACCTGTCCTCTGCCGCATCCGCTGCATCCGGTCCTCTTCCTCGTAATGGATACTCTATCCGAGCGGAGCTGGTCAAGTTATCGCTAGCGCCGAAGCCGCGGCAACTGCAGCGACAACTTCTAACTAAAAAATCACCGCCGATATGGAGGGCAGCACAATGCTCGGGACGCAGAACCGGGGAGGGCGAATGATGGGCAGAAACTGGGGAAGTGGCGGGTCGGTCAAGGTCGCCCGCTACCGAGAAATCCTCCCTACGAACCGGCTGGTGAGCCGGAGATTGTTGATCATTGTTAAATGAGAGTTTGCTGCGATTCCCTCCCTGCCGCTACACCGCGGACGAATACCTACGCTTTTAAACCATAGCGAAATCTATCGCTACCGTATGGCATTGACCCAGGGCCGGGGCACCGCCTCTCATTGGTCGGGCCCGAGCCAGGTCAGAGAAAGCGCAGGGAGGAATGTGCCCTGCCCATCGCTCGCATGAATTCCGAGCGGCTATTCCTTGATCGGGGTGCCCGCCAGCATCGCCCGTCTCCGCGTCATCGGCAGGAACAGACTTGCGCGCGCTTTCACCGGACCAAGCAAAAGCGAACATTTCTGCTCTGCCCTGACAAATTGAAAGAAACGGCTTGCAACGCAGCCGATCTTTTGATAATCTTAGAGAGTTGCAGCAACGCAGCTTGAACGAAAAGCAAGCGACGCAACGTAGGAAAGCAGACGCGGACACGAGAGTGAAGCGACGGTTGTCCTTGGTGTTTTGGGTGGGTGAGCGAGCATTGGCTCTTTACTGCACCTGTAGCGGTATAAAATTTTCCGAGTTTTGGTAACCGGGAGCTGGAGTAAGCGTGAAA
>CANNLB010000437.1 GCA_947505565.1 Acidobacteriota bacterium
CTCTTCGAGCAATCCGAGGCACAGCCCCGTCTTGCCAGAACCGGTCATCCCCACGCAGACCGCGTGGGTGACCAGGTCCTTCGAATCAAGGAGGAGCAGACCCTGATCGGTCTTGCCCAGATAAAAGGCACCAAGCTTTTCGAAATCCTGCATAGACTCGTAGTTTACAATCGAGTGGAGTATGATTCGCTCAATCGCTTGGGTCTTTATGGCCGCTCCTCTTTTCGGCCAAGCTGCCGTGGTAGATTTGCTCACCGCAAAGACCGCCGCCCGCCTAGCTGCTTTTGACTCCAACTTCGATGGCGTCGCCGGAGTAGCCGCCATCGATCTGAAGACCGGGCGCGAACTCTGCCACCACTGCGAAACCTGGTTCCCCGCCGCGTCCACGATCAAGGTTCCGCTGCTCGTCGAGGTCACCCGCCTGATTCGCTCCGGTAAACTCTCCTACGACCAACGCGTCGCCGTAACGAAGGCAGACGTTGTCCCCTCGAGCGGTGCCTACGAAAAGGCCGTCCAGGGAGCAGGCTCGCTCACCGTCCGCGAACTGATCACCATCATGATTCAGAACTCCGACAATTCAGCCACCAACAAGCTGGTTGACTTAGTCGGGGGCATGGCGGCCGTCAACACCCGCATGGACGAAATGAATCTACCGGGCATTCGCTTGCGCCGCAAGATGATCGATCTCCCCGCCGCCCGGGCCGACCGCGAGAACATCGCGACCCCGCTAGACATGGCGCGCCTTGCCAAAATGCTCTATAGCAATAAGGTCCTCGACCCGACCTCCTCCCGCGAGATCCTCAATTTTATGCGCCTCGTAGAAGGTGACGTCCGCAATGCCGTTGCCCCCGTCCGCACCGCCACCAAAACCGGTGCCCTCGACGGGGTCAAATGCGAGTTCGGCATCGTCTGGCTGGAGAATCGGCCCTTTGCCCTTGCCGTCTTTGGTGCCTACCTCGGCTCGGAAAGCCCAGTCCCCGGCATCACCCGAATTCTGTTCGATCACTTTCGAAAGCTCGACCGCTCCAACGCGGCCGGACGATACTTGGAGTAACTACTATGGAACTGAAAGGTAAACGAGTCGCGATGTTAGTCGACCAGATGTACCAAGAAATGGAGATTTGGTATCCGCTCTATCGCCTGCAGGAAGCGGGCGTCGAAGTGGTCACGGTCGGTGCCGAGGCCGGCAAAACCTACCCCAGCAAATTGGGATATCCCTGCGTCGCCAAGCTTTGCTACGAGGACGTCAATCCAGACGATTTCGACGGCGTCATCGCCCCCGGAGGCTTCGCCCCAGACCACATCCGCCGCCATCCCAAAGCCAACCAGTTCGTCGCCGGCATCAACGCTCAAGGCAAGCTGGTCGCTGCCATCTGCCACGGGCCCTGGGTGCTTTGTTCGGCACATGGCATGTTGAAAGGCCGCAAGGCCACCAGTTTCTTCGCGATCAAGGACGACGTCATCAATGCGGGCGCCGAATGGGTCGACGCCGAAGTCGTCATCGACAAAAACCTAGTCACCTCCCGCAAACCCGAGGACCTCCCGGCCTTCGCCCTCGCCTGTATCCAAGTCCTGAAAGGCTAGTTACTCCATGACCCGATTGATCCATCTCTTGTTGTTCATCGGTGCCGCTCTCGTCGCGCAGGACGGCTCGACCAAGGGAAATTGGCCCCAATACGGCGGCCAGAACAGCGCCTGGCGCTACAGCGCGCTCGATCAGGTCGACGCCTCCAACGTCGGCCAATTGGCCGCTGCCTGGGTCTTCCAAACCGGTGACAACGACGGAGGCCTCCAGTCGACGCCCCTGGTGATTGACGGGGTCATGTATGTCTCGACCTCTCACAATCGGGTCTTCGCCCTCGACGCCGTCACCGGCAAGCGTCTCTGGAGCTACATCTACGAACTCCCAAAAACTTTCACCACCTTCTACGGCCCTTGGAATCGCGGCGTAGCGATCTCCGAAGGCCGCCTCATCATGGGAACGCTCGATAACTACGTCGTCGCCCTCGACGCAAAAACCGGCCGCCAACTTTGGAAGGTCAACGTCGAAGACGCAAACCAATGCGGCTGCAATATCACCGCCGCCCCTCTGATCGTCAGGGGTAAAGTCATCGTCGGCGTCACCGGCGGCGACTCCGCCCATCGTGGCTATTTGAACGCGTTCGATTTGAAAACCGGTCGTCACCTGTGGCGCTTCTGGACCATCCCCGGACCCGGCGAAAAGGGCCACGAAACCTGGCACGGCGATAGCTGGAAGTTCGGCGGCGGCGCCACTTGGATGACCGGTTCCTTCGATGCCAGCCTCGGCCTCGTCTATTGGGCCGTCGGCAATCCAGCCGCCGATTTCTACGGAGGCAATCGCAAGGGCGATAACCTCTACACCGATTCCATCGTCGCTCTTGACGTCGAAACAGGAAAGCTGAAATGGCACTTCCAGCAAGTGCCCCACGATGTCTGGGATTGGGACGCGGCGTATGAAATCGTACTCGTGGATCTCCCGCGTAAGGTGCTCATCAACGTCAGCAAGGGCGGCTACACTTATGTTCTGGACCGCACGAATGGCGAGTTCATCACGGCCTGGCCCGTCGCTAAGAATATCAACTGGATCAAAGGCGTCGGACCCAAGGGCGAACTGCTCGGTCGCAATGAGCCAGTCGTCGGCAAGCCGAAGCTGATCTGTCCGTCCATCGGCGGCGGCCGCAGTTGGAACCACGGCGCTTGGTCCCCCAAGGCTGGCCTCTTCTTCACCACTGGCATCGAATGGTGCGAAGAAGTCACCGCCCAAGCAGAAATCCCCTCCGAAGGCAAAACCTTCTTCGGCGGTACCTTCAAACTAGTCCCCACGCCCGACAAGAAATCCGGCGGCCACCTCGGTGCCTACGAACCCCTCACCGGCAAGGTCGTCTGGAAGTACGAGTACAAATATCCGCTGCTCGCCTCCGTCCTCGCTACCGCCGGAAATCTAATTTTCACTGGCGATGCCGAAGGCGACTTCTTCGCCCTCGATGCCCGGTCCGGCAAAAAACTTTGGAGCTTCAACACCGGCTCCGGCCATCGCGGCAGTTCGATCTCCTATGCGGTCAACGGCCGTCAATACATCGCCACACCGTCCGGATGGGGCTCCGCCGTCGCTGGCCTGATGCAGCAGTTTTGGCCCGAAACCGAGCAGTTCCCCAACGGCTCCGCCGTGTTCGTATTCGCCTTGCCGGAGCAGAAGAGATGAAGCTTGCCATAGGGGTGTTCTTCCTGCCCGTCCTCCTCCTCGCCGATCAAACCGGAACCAGCCTCGGAACTTCGGCCGTCGTCGCTCGTGGCGACAAACTCTTCGCCCAAGGCTGCGCCGTCGGCTATTGCCATGGCTCGGCGGGCACCGCCGCCCGCAGTCCCCGCCTCCGCGGCCGAACGTTCGAAAAGGATTACCTCGTCAAAGTTATCCGCGACGGTATCCCCAATACCGCCATGCCCGCTTGGGGCGATCGTCTCACCGACGACGATATCGTTGCCCTGGTTGCCTACATACAGAGCTTGGCCACCGCTACCCCCGAGGGTCCTGCCCCTTCGGAAATCGCCAGCCTTGCCCCGCCCGTCGCCGTCAAAGACTCCGATCTCTCCCCCGACGTCCGCCGAGGCAGGGAACTCTTCTACGATCCGCAGCGCCTCCAACGCTGCTCCAACTGCCATCGCGTCCAAGGCATCGGCACCCCCGTCGGTCCAGACCTCGCCAAGCTCTCCCGCGCCCAACTCGCCGCCGAAGCCGTCAACGCCCTTAAGTACGGTCGCCCCCGCCGCGTCCAAGGCATCGTCACCAAGGACGGCGATCGCTTCCCCGCCATATTGATTGAACGCGGCCCCTCCGAAACGCGTATCTATGATCTGAAAGCGATTCCCCCCGTGCAAAGAAACCTCCCGACCACCGAAATCCAGTCCATCCAACAGCCAAGCGGCTGGCGGCATTCCCAAGCCGTCCAAAGCTATGCAACCGACGGTGTCTATACCTATAACTCCTACTAAAGCCCCCCTTCTCCTTCTCCTTTTCCTTCTCATCGTTAGAATTATTATTATTGTTCACTTCTCTCTTCTCCTCTTCCTCGATGATTTTATTTACACCATCATCG
>CANNLB010000438.1 GCA_947505565.1 Acidobacteriota bacterium
AGCTCCGCCCGCATGGCCGACGGCTGCAAAGACCGCCCCGTCGATACCGCCATCATCGGCATCGTCGATACCATCAGCCTCGACAAGAAGAGCAAGTAGCGTCATGTACATCGGCAAGGTCATCGGTCGCGTCGTCGCCACCATCAAGGACCCCGGCCTCGCCGCCCAACGCCTCCTCATCGTCCAACCCCTCACCCCCCAACTCGAACCCACCGGCAAGCAAATCGTCTGTACAGACTCCCTCGGCGTCGGCTCCGGCCAACTCGTCTACTGGACCCGCGGCAAGGAATCCAGCTTCCCCTTCCTCCCCGCGGAGGTTCCCACCGATACCACCATAGTCGGCATCGTCGACCAGCTAAATCTATGCTGATCGCCCGCGTCATCGGCGACGCTACCGCCACCATCAAACACCCCAGCCACGAAGGCCAAAAGCTCCTCCTCGTCCAACCCGTCCAACTCGACCTCGTCACGCCCCGCGGTGACGCCGTCATCGCCGTTGACGCCGTCGATGCCGGCCCCGGAGATTTAGTCCTCCTCGCTGTCGAAGGCTACTGCGCCATGACCGCCGTCGGCCGCCCGGACTCACCGATAGATGCCGCGGTGATCGGCGTCATTGACCGCGTCGACCTCGTCTAACCGGCTCCGCCGCACCTGCGGACTCCGGCCAGAGCGGTGCCGCGGCAGAGCCACCAACGTGCCCGCTATCAACGTCCGCGCCACCGCTAAGCCGTAGTACAGCCGCTCCAAAGCCGCAAACTGCGCGACCGCCGGCGGCACCGGAAAACTACCCGAAAATCCAACTGCCGACCCACCGCCATCATTTGGGGTGTGATCAGAAACGCCGATGCCGCACCAAGGAGCATCGCCGCTACGGTTGAAATAGTCAATAGTTTACCGCTCTTATTCATCACCACCGCCGCTAATATAAACAGGTTCACCACGAAATCGACATTCCCCCCAAACTCTAATACACCGCGACTTAATTCAGCATTCCCGTGCAGCAACACGATCTGTATTTTGTCTGCACCGAGCGCGTCAATCTATTTAGTCGCTTCGTGCGGTGGAGTCGCCCTCACGCTACCCACCGTGCGCTGGCTTAAAGAGGTGACATAGCTAACTGTAGCTATCCATTCCAGTCACACAGGCTCAAGATAAAGGATATCATTCGACGAGAGTGTATCAATGCGCCAGTGTGCCGCTTCATTAATGGTAACTATTATGATGATTTCGGCGTATCTACCGGTGAGGTAGCTGGTCTTTATGCGTGTTGCTCCGCCAGTTGAACTTTCCGCCGAACAACAAACTACCTTAGAGGCTCGGGCAAACGGTCGCCAGACTGAGGTACGCGTTGCCGACCGGGCTCGCGTGATCTTGCTCGCAGCGGACGGAAAACAGAACCTGGAGATCGCCGAAACGCTCTTCATTTCGGCCCCAAAAGCCGCCCGTTGGCGCTGGCGCTTTCTTGCAAAAGACCTTCCCGGCTCGGAGAAGGATGCTCCTCGCCCTGGACGCTTGCCTTTCATCGACTCCCAAAAGGTTGCCTAACGAGGCACCGAAACCCTTTATCTGGGCCGCTAAAGCTCAAGACATCCACGCTAAGGTCATGCGAGCACGGGCGGTCCTCAATAACCGTCGATCTGTTTGAAGCACACCCCTTGTTTACCTGCCTGAAGTTATCTTTCCGCCATCCGTATGTCTTTCAAAATCAACCCCCAACCGGCCCCGCCTCGCGCCCGCCCCCAGGCGTCTTCTTCTACCAGCGCCGCCACATCCACCCGGTCCCCCTCCCGAAACTGCCCCGCTAACTCTGCCATGCCCCAGCCCTTAACCACCTTCATTACCTCCCCTTGTCGTACCTTGATGAACAGGTGCTTGTCGTTCTTTACCTCCGGAGTCAACGCCACGTCCACCCCCCGCAGCATCACGAGAGGCGGCGGATTGCCCGCCCCGAACGGCGCCAAACTCAGCAACTCCATCGCCCCCGCCTCCTCCAACTCCGGCAATGTCGCCTCGGCGTCAATCTCGATCACCGTTCTCAGATCCTCCGGCCCCAACCGCGCCCCCGCATACGCTTCAAACCGCGCCCGAAACTCGGTGATCTTCTCCGCCCGCATCGTCAGCCCCGCCGCCTGCTTGTGCCCCCCAAACTTCACAAACAGATCCGACATCGCTTCCAGCGCCTCCAGCAAATGAAAAGTCGCCGGGCTCCGGCCAGATCCCTTCGCCTCCCCCGTCTCGGCGTCTTCGCTCAGCACAAACACCGGCCGCGAATACTGCTCCGCCAACCGCCCAGCCACAATCCCTACTACGCCCTGATGCCACCCGGCCGCTGCATAAACCAGCCCCGCCTGCTCCTCGCTCACCGCGATCCGCTTGCACTGTTCCAGAATCTCCGCCGTCGTCTCCTGCCGCGCTTTGTTCATCGTATCCAGTGCCTCGGCCAACTCCTGCGCCCGCGTCGCATCGGTAGTCAAAAACAGCTCAATCACGTTCCGCGCGTCGTCCATTCGCCCCGCCGAATTAATCCGCGGCCCAATCTGAAAACCCACTTGGCGCGCCGATATCGCCGCCCCTTCCTCCAAGCCTGCCACCTTGAACAACGCCTTTAGCCCGATGTTCCGCGGGTCCCGCAAACCCTCCAACCCGTGCTTCACAATCACCCGATTTTCGCCCGTCAGCGGCACCACATCGGCCACCGTCGCAATCGCCGCCAGCTTCAAAAACGAACCCAGCAGCCGCTCCCGCTTGCCGTCTTCCCACCCCAACTCCACAAACAAAGCCTGCGCTAATTTCAACGCTACCGCCGCCCCACAAAGGTTCTTTGCCGGATACAAACAGTCCGTCCGGTTCGGGTTCAATACGGCCACCGCCGCCGGCAACTCGCCCTCCGGCAAATGGTGGTCCGTCACAATTACATCAATTCCTAACTGCCCCGCGTGCGCCACCACCGCTCCCGCTCGAATCCCCGTGTCCACGCTCACGATCAGTCCCACACCGTCCGCCGCCGCCTGTTCCACCACCTCCGCCCGCATCCCATAGCCTTCCCGCATCCTGTGCGGCACATGGAAGCCCACCACCGCTCCCGCCAGCCGCAAGGCGCTCACCAAAATCACAACCGCCGACGTCCCGTCCACGTCGTAGTCCCCATACAACAGAATTTTCTCCTGCCCCCGCACCGCCGCCGCCAAACGGTGCGCCGCCTTCCCCATCTCGGCCAGCAAGTACGGGTCGTGTAACTCCGTCAAAGACGGCCGCAGAAACCTCTCCGCCGCCCCCACCTCCCGGACCTCCCGCGTCCACAGCACCCGTGTCGCCGGGAGCCCCAGCCCCAAGGCTTCGGCCAGGGCCGCCACGGGCCCCGCCGGATGCACCGGCAAAATCCACCGGGCGGCTCTACGCCCGGTCGTCAGTTCCGTGAGAAGAAGCCACCGGTCATGGGGTCTTCTTCCTCGCTATCCTCACCGGCTGGCATCCACAAATCAATATCGCTCATGATCGAAAGTAAATCGTTCATAAACTCGCTCCGCGCCTCAAACATATACACGCGGTTCTCATAGTCAAAGCTGATTTCAATCTGCGATGTGAATCCCGTGTAAGGCTGTAACTTCTTCAACCGCCGTTCCATGTCGCGCCTCTCCGCTTGCGGCATCTCGCAGTCGGCCAACTCTTCGCTCACATCGTCAATGTTCTGCTGCTCGAAACCGCGCGCGTGCAACACTATCACTTTCACCCCGAGCCGCTGTGAACATTCTATAAATTCTCGAAAATCGGGCCGTTTCTCCACGTCCCACATCACCACGCTGCCATCATCGGTCAGCCGCGATTCGCCGTAAAAAATCACGACCCCCCGCGACTCCAAATACGGCGGTAATTCGTTCTTTAAACTGTCCAGGTCAGGCTGCATGAGTTAGTAATCCGTCGCGGGCTTACCCGCCTTTGTCTTGTCACTGCGGGTCATGATCAGAATCTCTTCGCGTTGCTGGCCGGCCAAGTCCCGCGCCGCCGGCGTCACAATGCACTTAGCGCAAATATAAATCTTCTTTCCACTACGGATCGCGTCTCGAACATCGTTCTCGCACACAAAATCCACCGTCGATTGTTTC
>CANNLB010000439.1 GCA_947505565.1 Acidobacteriota bacterium
GGACGACGGATTATCTCGAAAGCCGACGTCGGCGCACGCAGCGATGGTGGAGTCCGCCGACGTCGGCTTTCGAGATAATCCGTCGTCCCTCACACCTTGGGTGATGTTCACCGCGACGTTGAGGCCGACTGTCGCCTGAGAATAATGCGAGCCTTGCGAGGTGATGCAGTTTCGCAAGGATCTCACGACCACGAAAGCCGTAGTCAGGACCACCGCGAAATGGCGACCATGGGAATCGAAAGAAGAAAGGCAACCCTCACTTTATCAGCAACTTCGGGGTTTGCGAGAACCACAATCGCAATCTTCGATTTGTCCGCATACGCGATACAGCTCACTTCAATCCGCGCCCCGCCAGGCAGTCCGGGAAACTCGAGCATCGTCCGCGCTGGAAAGTAAGCCGGGCCGAAGACAGCCCCATACACCTCGTTCATCTCTTTGAACTCGGACATATCGGCCAGTTGCACATGACAGGTCACCACATTTCCAAAGTCCATACCCGCCGCCCGCAGCACATGCCCCACATTGTTCATCGCCATCCGCGTCTGCTCGGCGATGCCCTTTGGCTGCGCGCCCGTCAACGGATCCTTGTCGATCTGGCCCGCAATATAGAGAGTCTTCCCAACCAGCACACCCGGACTATACGGGCGGCCCACTTTGAACGCCGCCGGGTAGATAAACTTCCGCTCCATCTGAAACGGCGTCTGCCCGCTGGCGCTCCAAATCGTCAAGCACGCAAGGACCACAATGGTGTTTTGCACGAGCACCAACGTAGCAAATCTCCACGGGATGATAAACTCGCTACGGTTCCACCAGGTAGCGAGCCACGCCCATCTACCACCAGGAGGCTCTCCCCTATGAACGCGAAAACGCCCTTCAATCGCCGTCGCATGCTTCTGGCCGGCGGTGCGGTCTTCGCCGGCGCGCCAGCCGCTCAAGCCGCCCCCGCAACCCCTCTCCCCGTCCGCGGCCGCGGCCCGGAGATCTACTCTCTGATCGGCGTCAAGCCATTCATCAACTGCACGTCCACTTACACCATTAACGGTGGCTCCGCCATGCTCCCCGAAGTCATTGAGGCCATGAACAGCGCCGCCTTCTACCCCGTCAATTTCGACGAACTCATGGAAGGCGCCGGTAAACGCCTGGCCGAACTCCTGCAGGTCGAAGCCGCCATGGTCAGTTCCGGAGCCGCCGGCGCCATCACATGCGCCACACTCGCCTGCGTCGCCGGAGGAGATCCGGAGAAGATGCAGCAACTGCCCGATACGACAGGGATCAAGAGCGAAGTCGTGGTCCCTCGATGGTCGCGCAGCGTCTACGATCACGCCGTCCGCAGCACCGGCGTCAAAATGATCGAAGTCGAAACCCTGAAGGACTTGGAGGACGCTTTCGGCCCCAAGACCGCCATGGCCACCGCCCAGGTCAACATCGCCGCCGCTGGCAACCCCTTCACGCTGGAACAGTTCGTGGCCGCAGCCCATAAACACGGTGTCCCCGTCGTCCTGGACGTCGCCGACCGCCTGCCCCTCGTCCCCAATCCCTATGTCTCCCGAGGCGCCGATCTGGCGGCCTACTCCGGCGGCAAAATCATCCGCGGCCCGCAAACCGCCGGCATACTCATCGGCCGCAAAGATCTCATTGCCGCCGCCTTCATGAACAGTGCCCCGCACCACGCCTTCGCCCGCGCCATGAAGGTTAGCAAGGAAGAAATCGTCGGTATGGTGAAGGCTATCGAGTTGCTGCGAAGCGGCAAGCGCAACCGCGACGCCGAAGACAAAGAATGGCGCGCCTGGTTCCTGCACATCACCAACACGGTATCGAAAGTCCCAGGTGTTTCGGGCGAGATTATCGAGCCTAAAGACAAACAGTATTACCCCACCATGAAGATCGTGTGGGACAAAACCAAAATCGGCATTACCGCCGGCGAAGTCGGCAAGCAGTTGCTCGATGGCGAGCCGCGCATCATGACCCACGCCGGTCTGAACGAGGGCAATCAGGATAGCGAGATGCTCCTTCGCCCGGTGGCAATGTGGACTGACGAATACAAGGTTGTTGCTAACCGCATCCACGAAATTCTGAGTAAAGCCCCCGGCCCCAAGCCCAAGCCGAAATACGCCCCGCCCGTCGGCAACATCGCCGGGCTTTGGGAATCGACCATTCAGTTCAAAGCCGGTACCACACGCCACACCTTCTACCTGGACCTCAAGACCAACATGCTTCGCGGCCAATACACCGGACGACTCGTTAAAGGCCCACTCAAAGGTCATGTGGACGGCAACCAAGTGGAGTTCTCTAGCTCCGGCCGCTTGGAAGGAACTTCGCTTTCCTACACTTACAAGGGCACATTCAATGGCGACACCATGTCCGGAACCGTTGACCTCGGCGAGTATGGCCCGGCCACCTTCTCGGCCACTCGCAAGGCCTGAGTAAACTGGTTCGCATGCCCACCATCGTGATCCCCGATGACTATCCTGTCGTCATGGCGATTTCCGCCGCATACAGGCGCGTAGCCGCAACCCACTACGACACACTCCCCGGCTCAGAGGAAGTCCTGCTGGAACGGATCCGCGGCTTTGAAGTCGTGATCAATATCCGTTCCTCCACCAGGTTCACGGAGCGTATCTTCGCCGCCAGCCCGCAACTGAAGCTCCTTTCGATCTGGGGAACCGGCACCGACAACGTGGATCTCCACGCCGCCAGAAAATACGGCGTCACCGTCACCAACACTCCCGGGGTCGCCGCGCAGGCCATTGCCGAGCACGCGCTAATGTTGACGCTGTCCGTCGCCCGCCGCGTCGTCTCCTTGCACCAGCAGGTTGCCAACGGCGCCTGGCCGCGCGGCCAGTCCATTCAACTCCGCGGCAAGACGCTCGGCATCATCGGTCTGGGTGCCATCGGACGTCAGTTCGCCCGCCTCGCCGAGGCGCTTGGAATGCGCGTCATCGCCTGGACCATGCATCCCAACCCCGCCCTCGGGTTCGAACTGGTCGAACTCGACGACCTCCTGCGCCAAAGCGATATCGTCAGCCTCCACCTCCGCCTCTCCCCCGAAACCACCGGCTTCCTCGGCTCCCGCGAGTTCGGTCTCATGAAGCCATCGGCCATTTTCATCAATACCGCTCGCGGCCCCATCGTCGATGAAGCTGTGCTGATCGCCGCTCTCCGCGCGCAGCGGATCGGCGGCGCCGGCCTTGATGTCTTCGACATCGAACCGCTCCCCGTCGGCCACGCGCTCACACAGCTCGACAACGTCGTTCTCACGCCCCATTGCGCCGGCGTCACCCCGGAAGTTCTGGAAGCCAGCCTCGCACTCGCTCTTGAAAACGTGGATTGCTTCCTGCACGGCGCGCCCCAATTCGTCGTGTCCGTGGCCTGAGGAGTGTGGTTCTCATAAACCTCGAAGTTGCTGATTGTCGTTCGCGGAATCCTCATCTTGAGGTGTGATCGGGCAGAATCCAGGGCTTTTGGGGTTTCTTGAGGGAAAGCCTTTGGGCTTCACTCGCCCTGCGTCGTCGGCTGACAGGGCCTCTTGCCGCACTTCACGGGCGCGGCCCCGGTGACCGTCAGTAGGCCCGCGCAGGGGCCTCGGCCACTGCGGGTGGAATTGCGCCGATGATGCCTTTATGCGGCGCGGCGCTCGTAACGATGATGCAGTCCGCCGACTTCCGGCATCGCAATAACTCGCCCCAAGTCCGCCGACTGGACTAGGCGAGGAACTGGAGAGTCCTTCCCCAATCCCAGGTGGGTCCGGCTCCGATGATAGTAGTCCACGAAGCTTTGCAGGTGACGGTACAAACTCCGTTCGCCGAACACAATTACTTGGTCCAGGCACTCGCGGCGGATGGTGCCGATGACCCGTTCGACATAAGCCCGTTGCCAGGGGGACCGCGGTGCCGACAGCACCTGGTTGATCCCGTATGGCCCGAAAACTCGATCCGCCGAATCCCAAGTTCAACCAAGGGTTACATCTCCGTCCGAAACTTCGGGATTTGCGAGTCGGCGAGTGCCCCGGAAACTCCGCGGATCACACAGGAGACGCCAAAATCGTGGACACGGCGCATACCTCCGGCGCGCCAGCCGTTCATGACTGCGCGGCTTG
>CANNLB010000440.1 GCA_947505565.1 Acidobacteriota bacterium
TCCAGCGCCGTTCGTTGTTCGGCGGAAAGTTCGACGGGCGGAGCAACACGCATAAATATCAAGCACCTCAATGGTAGAGACGCCAAAATCGCTATACTGGTTGCCATTACCGAAGCACTACACTAGCGGCCCAATAGAAAGACTGCCGCGTTAGTAGCCCTCGATAAGCTTTTCGGGTTACGCGCAGCTATATCTATCATCCCGCCGCTTTATAATGAAAAGTACTCTGTACTAACGGGCTCGGCGGGATCTCCGAATACCACCCGGACGCGCCTAGCCGCCAAACACTACGTGTCGTCCGGGACGCCGGGGTCCGGCGGCACTCGGCACGGAAGGCTGCATCGGGCACTGCGGAAAAGACTATGGTCGTAGCATTCCTATGCGGAGCAAGAGACCGCTTCAACATTGTCACCCCGTTCGGCGATACGCCCCATGCGGAGTACAGGGCAACCGTACGTGCGGCTGAGCCTCCGGACCTGGATGAAGTCTCCGGGTTAGACACAGTGTTACGAGTTTTCCCGCAACTTTGTATTACAAATTACTTCGTTTGAATGCACCCGGTGTCATCTTCCGATACCACCCGGACGCGCTTCGCCGTTCAGCTCTACATGGTGCCCTGGACGCCCGGGGCACCATGACACCCGGGACGGCTGACTACATCGGGCATTCACCGTGAATGCCCCAAGGGAGCACTACGATGCAAATGACTCAAGACTATATGCTGAGCCGCTTCGGGTTGGACCTGACCCGAGGCCAGTTGGCTCGGGCACTACCCGCCGCTGGAAGACGAACGTCGTGGAATCCTCCCCCGGCCTGAACGTCGTTACACCCTTTAACAATAAGGCCGACTTAGGGAATCGGCCGTGTCGAAGAGTTTTTCGCCACTTTATCAAAGCAAGTACTTTTCCGTCATCCACGCGACGGGATCTCCCGACACTGTCCCTTCGCACTTCGTCGCCCGAGACTACCTGGAGTCCGGGGCACTGGGCCGCAAGGGCAGCCAGGACGACTGCCCGACTCGGGCAGTGACCGAGGAGACCGCAACCTAGCCGATTCGGGCCGTCGGCCATGGACATTAGGCACCCGCAGACCGCCGTGGCGGTACACTCGCTCCGCCGCTTCATGGTTGGTTCGAGACGACACCCAGGGCAACTTCACATCGACGCGCGCAAACTCCAAGGCCAGCGTCTTAAAGACCACAAGCCAAGAGGCGGTCGAAGCCGTCAAGCGGATTGAGTCGATCTCAAAGCAGAACTACGGCGCGGCAGCGGGGGAGCCCGTCCCGCTTCGGATCGATGTCTGCCCAAAACGTGCGGCAGAACGCCCGGTTGACCAAGGCCGGCGCCAGGATAAAGGTGGCGCTACCCGCTATCACCGGCAGAGATACCCGCATCAAACAAACGCCGCAGCTGAACAATCTGTTGGGCGACCACGGTGCCCGTCTAGCGGCCTTCCCCCGAGGATATGGGCAGCCGGACGCAGGATATAGTGGTGGTTACGATGTCGAAGCGCGAGAGAATGGCAACCGCGACGCCGACCACGCCTGCGCGAACGGCATGTTCGTGCGGGGCGGCGGGGTGAAGCCCGGCCAAGTGCCCGGGCAGTGTACGGGCTTGGTGTCGGAGCCGCTCCACGGAATTCGTAACTTGGCGCTAGCGACCGACATCCGCCAAGTGCTGGACGCACTGACGGACAAGCATCTCGGGAATAGGAACTTGACTAAAATGTTTCTCGGCTATACTTCGAACTTCCGCGGAATTCTATGAAACTTTGTGTTCTGTACCTGATGGCCGGCGCGCTGGGCGCGCAGCCGTGGGAAACCCTGTTCGACGGCGTTTCGACCCGGGGTTGGCTGGAAGTAACCGGCGCCCCCTTCCCCGCTTCCTGGACGATCGAAGACGGCTGTTTAAAGACGGCGCTGAGCCCGGAAGGGATGCACGATCTGCGGACGGTGGGCACCTATCGCACCTACGAATTTCGGTTTGAATGGAAGCTGGAGGCGGGAGGGAATTCGGGCGTAAAGTACCGGATCCAGAAAACCGACCGGTGGCAACGGACAGGAGAAACCGGATACCAAGCCCGAGCCCGGGGAGCCGAGTATCAACTATTGGCGGATCCGAAGGCCCCGGCTAACCAGCAGACGGCCGCGCTGTATACGGTCCACGCGCCCGTGCCGGTAAAGCCCACCGCGCCGGATGTGTTTCACGAATCGCGCATCATCGTGATGGCGGACCACGTCGAACACTGGTTCGATGGCGACAAGGTGCTCTCGTATCCTTTAACGGAGCCATCGGCCGAGACATTTGTCTCCTTACAGAACCACGCCTCTAAGGTCTGCTTCCGGAACCTCCGCATTCGCCGTTTGTAGGGCTTTTCAGCGGAGAACAATTCGTCAACTGTTGCCGCAGCCGTGTCCACAATCGCCCTCTCGCCGGAAACCTTCATTCGCCTCAACTCATGCGCAATCCGGTCCGTCAGATCCCACAGCGGCTGCGCATAGCGCACCTCCCAGCCAAACCGCGTCAGGTCCCGCGCATACGTATCGGCCCGAAACGTTGCTTCGGCGTAAGCCTTCGCCCGTTCGCCCAGTACCAGCCGCTCCGCCCGATCCCGCAACCGCTGCAACGCGGTCACCAAACCCGCATGCTCCGCGTTCGGATCTATCTTCACCACGCCATTGTCCGGGAGCTCCCGATAAAATCCAATGTCGGTAACGATGACCGGCTTGCCATGCAGCATCTCCTCGATCACGGAAGCCGATGCCCCTTCGATCGCCGGCCAACGCAAATTCACGCAAATATCGGCCGCCGTCAGGCACGTATGCAGAAGCTCATCCGAAACGCGACCAAGAAAATGAACCCGCCCGCCGAGGCCGCGATCCACGACGATCCTATCGAGGCGTTTCTGGTAGTTCGGATCCGACGGCCCGGCGACCACCAAATGCATCCCTTCCGGCATAGCCTCCAGCGTCGCGTGAACCCGCTTATTGGCGTTTACATGGCCGATCGTCAACACCATCAACTGATCGTCGGGGACCCCAATCGAATCGCGCCCCGCCACACTCCCCGCCGCCGATAGCTCATACGGCAAATTGATCTTGCGCGTGGGACCGGAAAACGTCCGCCGCACCGCGTCCAGCAGATACTCCGAGTGGGCGATCACCCCGAGCGCACCCTCCGTACACCGTTCCAACAGAGGGAAATTGACCACCTCATCGGTCTCCCACACGGGATTTCCCCGCACGCTGCGTTCCCCGGCCGCGCGCCCGGCGACGCCATACCAATGCTCCATCTCCGCGAGATAGGCGGTGGGATCGCGGCGTGTCTCCAGATAGAGCGCCGCGAAAAAATGATGCATGACCAAGTCGTGCAGCACGACCAAACCAGGATGCTGCCGCGCCACATCGTAGATCTCACCGTGGAACGGCAGATCGTTGCCGAGGTTGTAGACGACCAAATCAAACGACGTAAGCCGGCACAAATCCGCGCTGGGGGCGTAGACCAGCTTCGCCTCCCGCACCGGATGCAGCGGACCCTTATCGAAATGCCAGAATTCAACGTCCACGCCTTTCGCCAACTCGCGGACGATATACGTGCTCGCCCGCCCGATCGCGCTTTTCTCCGATAGAGGCGAAAACCAGGCGATTCTCATACGGCGCAGAGCCGCGTCACATGGCTCGCGACGTAGGCGACATCTTCTTCAGTCAGGCCAATATGCGTAGGCAAACTGACCCCGCGGGCGCTCAGCCGGTCGGCCACGGGGTAGTGCGCGTCCGCCTCAAAATACGGCGGCAGCACATGCATCGGATAAAACACCGGCCGGGTTTCAATCCCGACCGCCGCCAGATCGGCCATCAAGCCGTCCCGGTCCACCGGAACCGCGTCGTTTAAAATCACGGTATACAGCCAGTACGCATGTCGGCACCACGGCTCCTCGATCGGTAAGGCGACCAGGTCGGAGATCGGCGAGAGGTAGTGCGCGTACCACGACGCCACCGTCCGGTGATGCGCCATGTAGCGCTCAATCTGTTCGAGCTGCGCCAAGCCAAGAGCGGCCTGGATATTGGTCACGCGGTAGTTGTAGCCGATG
>CANNLB010000441.1 GCA_947505565.1 Acidobacteriota bacterium
ACGGGAAATAAGCTCCGTGCCCTTCCTTCGTGCATTCGGATCCTACCTCCCCGAACGGATCGTCTCCAATGCGGAGATTGGCGCTCACGTCGGCTGCGACGCGGAGTGGATCAAAAACGTCAGCGGTATCGAGCAGCGCCGCTTCGCCGCCGATGACGAGTCCGTTGCCGATCTCGCTCTCCGCGCCGCGCAATCGTGTCTCGACAAGGCCAAACTCTCGGCTTCCGCACTCGGCATGATCCTCATCGCCAGCGGCAGTACCGAACGACAATTTCCCGGCCCCGCCGCGACCGTTGCCCATCGTCTCGGTCTCGATAGCACTCCCGCGATTGACGTTCCGCTGGCTAGCGCGGGAACCCTTTTCGCGATGTCCCTGGCCTCGCGGCTGTGCGACAGCCTGGGCGAAATCCTCGTCATCGGCGCGGAGAAAATGTCCAGCGTCGTCCTCCGCCAGCCGATGGAGCGGGGCGTCGCAATCCTGTTCGGCGATGGCGCGGGTGCGTGTCTCGTCAGTCCTACCGAAGGGAAAGCTCGCGTGCTCGGCAGCGCCCTTCACTCGGATGGGGCGTTTGCGGAAGACCTCCGGCTGCCGTTTGATCGACCCCTCGAAATGAATGGCCGCTCGGTCATTCTGCAGGCATCGCGCAAAGTTCCGCGCGCCATCAGTGAACTGCTCGAAAAGCATGGCCGCAAAGCCGCCGACGTCGGGACGTTTTTGATGCACCAAGCCAATCAGAACCTGATTGATCGGGTCGCCTTAGCCCTCGAAGTCCCGGCGGATCGCTTCTACTCAAACATAGCCCGATACGGTAATACCAGTTCAGCCAGCATGCTCATCGCCGCCGCGGAATGGGCGGAATCGGGCTGGCCCACTGGCGAATCCGTCTGTTTTGCCGCCTTCGGAGCCGGGTTCCACTGGGGTGCTCTGCTCGCTCAGGTCGAAGCCTAACTCTACCGGGCATAGTCCCATTCAGCTCGGTGTGGTTGTCTAGAGTTGCTCGTGCTTCTCCTGCTCGCCTTCGCCGAAATCCTGTTTTGGGATACCCGCGTCGGCTCCAAGTCACCGTCCGGTGCGAGCGTTGAACTCCGCCTGCCGGACGACCTTGCCGCCGGGACGCTCTCTTTTGCCGTTCCCGCTCTGGAACCCGGAAGCATCATCGAACATCAATTCGCGGAACCCTACACCGAACCGATCTCGCTTCCTCTGTCGATCCCCCTCCAACTCGAGCGGTCCATCCGTCGTCGGATGGTCTCCTATCCGACCTCGTGGCAACCTCACTACTTCCGCTGCGACAACTGCGCCGCTGACCTACTCCTGACGACCCGCTCGTCTCAGTCGGCGGACGACTTCTGGCGTTTGCGCGCCGCCCAGCGCGCGAAGACTTTTGAACATGAGCTGTCGCCCGTCCCACCTCGCCTCGCAAACGACCTAACCGCCCTCGTCGAATTCTGCCGCACCGAGATCAAGAACAGCCTCTATCGTGCCGAAAAACCTTTCGCCCACCGATCGCATTGAGCCGAACGCCACGCCCGCCGAGACGCTCCGCCAGGGGATCGGCACCTTCCACGAAATCAATCTGCTGTTCGCCGCCTTGGTCCGCGCCGCCGGCTACAGTGTCTTCTACGTTCGGGTTGGCACCCCTGACTTCCGGCGCGAAATTCTCGACGCCGCGCAACTGCCGAACGAAGTTATCGCCGTCCTGCAGCCTTCCGGCTATGCGCTCTTCAACCTCGGCTTTCCCTACCTCTCCGCGGGACTCCTCGACGCCGACGAAGAAGGTCAACCGGCACTGCTGGCTACTCCCGAGGGCCCGGTCTTTTGGACGCTTCCCCGCTCCGCTCCCCACCAAAGCCGAATCGATCGGCAATCCCGTCTGGCTCTCGCCGCTGATGGATCGGTTTCCGGTCGCCTTAAACTCACCGATCACGGCCTTGCCGCCGCCCGCAAACGCAAAGCCGAAGACCAGTCCGCCGCGGAGCTCAAGTCACCAACATCGCCCTGCGAAACATCGCCATACCCGCCGTCCCGGTCCAGATTGAGTTCGATATCTACGTCCCCAACTACGCCGAGCGCTCCGCTCGAAGCCTATTCTTGCCCACCACGTTCACGCCTCCTCGCGGTCACAGTTTCGAGTCTGACGAGGGTGAGATCCTGCCGATTCGGACGCCGCTCTCGATGTTCGCCCTGCTCCTGCTGGGGACCTGGTTTCGGGAGGCCGCGACGACCACACAATCCGTTGTCCGCATTATTACAGCGGCGGGGTCGACGGCGGCTCGGGCGAGCATCACATACGAGGCGACCGGTGCTCGGGTTGTCTCGTTCCGCGCTTGGCTCCTCGCGCCGGCCGAGTCCACGGATCGAGTCGTGAACCAGGGGGAACTCCGATCATCGCTGCGGCAGCGGACGATCTCGGTTCCGGCCCCACCCGAACCGTCTTCACCCGGTTTGAGTTCGAGTTTCAGCCCGATGGCCTGCCCGTTGCGTGCAGCCGCTTCTCCCTATCGAGCCCCTCTGTTTGGGCCGTCCGCTCGCATCTTTTTGATTTTCAGCCTGTCATTAGGGGCCAAACCTGGACCGCCCGTGATCTTCCAGCGAATTCCGCCTCCTCGCCCCGCCTAGCCATCACTTTTGGCTCTACTTTTGCAACTTGGTCCGATGTCGCAAGCTGGTTGGCGGCGGGGGCGGAGCAGGCGGCCCCCTTCATTCCAACGATCACGTCCTGGGCCCTGTCGGCCTTCGTCCAGCGGCTCCGCTATGTCGCCGTCAACGAGAACTTGAATCAAGGAGGGGGGGCGTTCCCCGCGATGCCGATGCCGTCATCGCGCAAGGCTGCGGTGATTGTAAAGACAAAGCCAATCTGCTGCGGACCCTGCTGCGGGCGCAAGGACTCGACTCCTGGCTGGTCGCCATCAACGCGACGAATCGGCTGCGCGTCCGCCCCAAATGGCCTTCGCCTCGCTTGTTCAACCACGCGATTCTCGCCACTGCGGCTCCCGAAGGTGTACGCTACTTTGATCCCTCCGATCCCTATACTCCGCTGGGCCCGCTTCCTGTTTCGCTGCAAAACCGTCCGGCACTGCCTTCTCGTGGATACTCCCGTCGGCGATACCGCCGTGGTGGAACGGTCGGTCCACTTGACCTTGGCGGCCGATGGCAAAGTTGGTGGGAGAGTGCTCGAGAGTTCTCAAGGCCAAGCCGCTGCCGCCTATCGCGCCCGTCTCGCTGACAACCCGGAGCTCGGCCAACGTCTGCAGGTGCGGGACGAATCCTCCCGCGACGGCCTTCACCTCTGCTATGAATTCAAGGCCGCTCTGCACACGGCCGGGCCCGAGCTGCTGCTGATTACCCCGTTCCTCCTTGCTGACTTCGCTGCGCCGGTCTCCTTTCATGGAACCGTGGAAATTGCTCTTTCGCCGGAGCTCCTGGTTGACGAGATGCCCGACAACGCTTCTTCCGCGGCGGTAAACTCGTCATGGAGCGTCGAGACTTAGCGGAAAATCGGCTCCTCGTGCTCCGACGAGCCCCTCATGAATAAAGCCTCCATCGACGAAAGTCGCCATCGCTTCGACCATATCGCCAACTGCGCTCGACGCACTACCCCGAATGCAAAGCGACTGCTGGACCTGGGCTGCGGAGCCGGGAACTTCGCCCTTAAGCTATCCCAGACGTTTCCCTTCGAGGAGATTGCCCTAGTCGACCTCTCGACGCCGATGCTGAACCCGGCGGTCGAACGGCTTTCCGCCGCCACGACGGCGCGTCTGGTGCCGTAAGCGGCCGACCTGCGGGCAGCGGTGCTGCATCACCTGCGGACCGAGGAGGAGTGGCTCGCCGTATTTACGAAGATATTCCACCGCCTCCGCCCCGGAGATAGTTTTTGGATCTGGGACTTGATCGAACACGATATCCCTGGGGTACAGGAGGAAATGTGGCACGTCTATGGCGCGTTCCTCGCATCGCTCCGAGGGGCGGCTTATCGGGACCATGTGTACGCCTATATCGCGCATGAAGATTCCCCGCGGAGCATTCTGTTTCAACTCACGACGCTTACCCGCACCGGATGCGGAGCGCTGGACGTGGTCCATA
>CANNLB010000442.1 GCA_947505565.1 Acidobacteriota bacterium
GCGGTAGTCGAGATAGCTTCCGTTACGCATCTCGCCAGAGGCATCCATGAAGTACTCCTCGTTCAGCGCCCAGCCGATTCCCTGCGCCGTGCCGCCCTGCATCTGCCCTTCGACATATGCTGGGTGAATCGCTTTTCCGGCATCCTGGACGGAGGTGACCCGGAGGACTTCGGTCTTACCGGTTTCGGGGTCGACCTTGAGGTCGATGATCAGACCAGCAACAGAACCACCGGCGCCGCGCGGGTTGACTGCAGCGCTGCCGACGACGGGGCCGCCCGTCGCGCCGAGTTGAGCCGCAAGCTGCGCAAACGAAAGGTTGTTCGAGCCCGACGAAAAGGTGCCATTGGCAAACTCGACCTCCTCGGTCGCCCACAGCTTGGCCGCGCGGGCCTTCATCTGCGTCACGACGTCCTGTGCGGCTTCATAGACGGCGAGGCCGGTGGCGAACGTCGTGCGGCTGCCTCCGGTGACGCCGGTGTAGCCGACCGAGTCGGTGTCGACGATTGTCGGATGCACGTCTTCGGCGCGAATTCCCAGAACCTCAGCCGCTTGCATCGACAGCGACGTGCGGGAGCCGCCGATGTCCGTGGACCCTTCGATCAAGTTAACCGTGCCGTCGGCGTTCACCGAAAGCGTGGCGGAGGAGGGCAGGCCGATGTTGAACCAGTAACCGATCGCGACGCCACGGCCGCAGGAAGGGCCCGGGAGCGGAGCGTTGTAGTGGGCCGAAGCCCGCATGGCCTCGATCACTTCGACGCAGCCGATGCGTTTATAGCGCGGGCCGTCAGCGCGGCGGGTGCCTTCTTTCGCCGCATTGCGCAGACGGAGTTCCAGCGGATCCACCCCGAGCTTTTCGGCGATTTCGTCCAGCACCGTCTCCGTCGCCAGCGCCGAGTTCGGCGCGCCAGGAGCGCGATAGGCCGCGGTGGAGGGCTTGTTGACGACGACGTCGAAACCTTCGATTAAGACGTTCTCGATGTTGTAGCAAGCGAATACAGTCATCGCCCCCGGGCCGACCATGGCACCGGGATAGGCCCCGGCTTCATAGGCGAGCCACGCTTGGGCGGCGGTGATTTTGCCGGCGGCGTCCACGCCGATTTTTACGCGGACCCGGGAGCCAGGCGTGGGCCCGGTACCGGTGAAGACGTCGCGCCGCGACATCACCATCTTCACCGGACGACCGGCTTTTTTCGAAAGCAGTGCGGCGACCGGTTCCAGGTAGACGTTGATCTTGCCGCCGAAGCCGCCGCCGATCTCCATCGGCGTGACCTTGACCTGAGAGACCGGGATGTCGAGCACGGCGGCGCTGGCGTCGCGGGCGACGAAGCTACCCTGGGTGCTGCACCAGATGTGGACGCGGCCGTCGGAACTCCAGAATGCCGTCGCGTTCTGCGGCTCGATGTAGCCCTGGTGAACCGTGGCCGTGTCGAGTTCACGTTCCACGATCACCGTTGCAGCCGCGAAGCCAGCCGCCACATCGCCGATCTCATGGCGGATGGTTTCGGCGACGTTGCCATTGTCGAGGCCTTCGTGCAGCAGGGGCGCACCCGGGGCCATCGCGGCGGGCGCCGTCAGAACGCAAGGCAGCGGCTCATAGTCCACTTCGATGAGCGCGACGGCTTCCGCGGCGACGTGGGCATTGACGGCGGCGACAGCGGCGATCGCGTGACCGCTATAGAGTACTTTGCCCGAGGCCAGAATATTGCCGCGGAGCGAAGACAGCAGCGTATCGCCTTCGCCGAAGTCGACAATCTTATCAGTCGGGGCGGCGGGGAAATCCGCGGCGGTCACGACAGCGAACACACCGGGGTGCGCCGCTGCCTTGGTGGTGTCGAGACGGAGAATGCGAGCGTGGGCATGGGGGCTGCGAAGTACCGCCCCGTGGACCATGCGCGCGAGTTGGAGGTCAGCGCCATAGAGGGCTCGGCCGGTGACTTTGTCCGCGCCATCATGCCGAATGGGGCGCGTGCCGATCACGTTGTAAGTGGTTACGCTCATTGGGGTGCTCCGTTGATTTCGACCGCTGCGGCTTGCACGGCGCGGATGATCTTGTCATAGCCGGTGCAGCGGCAAAGGTTGTTCGAGAGCCAGAAGCGAGTTTGATCTTCGGTCGGATGAGGATGCTGCTGCAACAACGCATCGGCGGCGATCAAAAAGCCAGGGGTGCAGATGCCACATTGCAGCGCGGCGTGTTCCAGAAACGCTTTTTGCAGCGGATGCAGCGTGTTGCCGTGCGCGAGGCCCTCGACGGTCGTGATCGTTTCGCCTTCGGCTTCCACGCCGAGGACGAGGCAAGACGTGACGATCCGGTCGCCCAGTTTGACGGTGCAGGACCCGCAGTTGCCATCGCCGCAGCCCTCTTTGGTGCCGGTCAGGCCAACGACGTCACGCAGGCATTCCAACAGCGTCTGGCGCGGTTCGCAGAGGAACTGAACGGGCTCGTTATTGATGGTGGTTTGGACTTGAACTTTCGGGGCCATTTTAGTTTTCCTGGGCTCGGGTAACGGCGATTTCGAGGGCGCGGCGAGTCATCACCGCGCAGAGGTGTTTGCGATAGGCCGCGCTGCCGCGCATGTCGGAGATGGGCGTGGCGGCGGACTGAGCGATTTGAGCCGCGGCTTCGAGCGCAGCGGGGCTAACGGCTTGGCCGACCAGCGCGGCACCAGCCGCGGGCACGAACAGCGGCGTCGGGGCGACCGCTGAAAGCGCGATGCGAGCGGCGGTGAAAACGCCTCCGGCGATCGAGACGGAGACGCCGGCGCCTACAACGGCGATATCCATTTCGTTCCGCGGAATGAAGCGGAGGTAGGACGAACCCGACTGGAGCGCCGGTGCGGGAATCTTCATGGAGACCAGCAGTTCCCCGGTCGCGAGTTGGTTGCGACCCGGGGCGGTGCAAAAATCCTCAATGGCGACGGTGCGGCGACCGCCGGGCCCGGCGATCAGCGCGCTGGCGCCGAGGGCGATCAGAAGCGGGATGGAGTCAGCGCTCGGGGCTGCGTTACAAAGGTTGCCGCCCAGCGAAGCGCGGCCTTGGATTTGGGTCCCGCCGATCCAGGAGGCAACTTCGGCCAAGGCCGGGAAATGAGACTGGATCACAGGGTGAGAGGTGAGCCGATAGCAGGGGACCGCGGCGCCGATGGTGAGTCCGGCGAGCGGGTCAAATTCGAGCGCGTTGAGTTCCGGAATCTTTTTGATGTCGATGACGAGATCGGCTTCTTTGCGGCCGGAGCGGAGTTGCACGATGAGGTCCGTCCCGCCGGCGAGGAGCCGGGCGGAGGGTTGACTCACCAGCAAACCGACGGCTTCCGGGAGGGTGACGGGAGCGGTATAGTCGAAGGCTTTCACATCGTTTAGTGTACCTTTGAGAAGATGCCTTGGATGATAATTTTCGGTTTGGCAATGACCCTGCACGCGCAGGTGTTGATGCCGGGAGAGGCGGCCGACGGATTCGTGCCGCTGTTTAACGGAAAGGACTTTGGCCGTTGGGAAGGGGACGAGCAGGTTTGGCAGATCGAAAAGGGTGGCCGGATCTGGGGTTCGACCGACAAGATGACCGGGCGCGGACGCAGTTTGGCCCTGATTCACCGGGGCGAGCGGTTCAAAAACTTTGAACTGCGAATGGAAGTGCGGCTGCGAAACGGTCGGGCGAAGCTTTGGGTTCAGGCTGAGGAACGAACCGAAGGCGTCGTGACGGGCCCGATGGTGGAGATCTCCGATGCCGAGAAGGTGGTTAAGACCAACGAATGGGTGGAGTATTTCTTGACGTGCAAAGACGGCAAGATGAAGGTGGTGGTGAATGGAGAAGTGAAGCAGGAGGGGCTGGAGGCATCCCGGTTCGCCGGACTGCTGGCGTTTGAGGTGGAAGCGGTGCCTGCGATGGAAGTGCGGTTTCGCAATATACGGATTAAGAAGCTGAACTAATCGCGCGGTTCGGGCTACTGGACGGAGATCCAGACCGCGTTGGCCGGAATGCCGTCGACCGTGAGGAGGACTTCGACGGGGCCGCGGCCGCGGAGCGCGGCCGGGATATCGAGGTTGACCTGATCGAGCCCGAGGAACCTGGGCTGCGGGCCGG
>CANNLB010000443.1 GCA_947505565.1 Acidobacteriota bacterium
CCAAGAAGAGATCAAACAGGTCTGTCACCTTGAAATTGCCGACCGCCGCACCGACGGCCACATCGCCGTCACCGCCATCGTGTTCTCCGATTCCAAGGAACCGCCCCCCGATCCGCCCGAAGCCCTTGCCGGTCTCCCCACCGAGTTCAATACCCCCATCCCCGCCGAGACCTTCGGCCGCATCACGTACGAAGATGTTGCCCACAATCTGCGCGTCCACGAACGGGGCAGCCACTTCAATCTCGGTGCCGAAGTCCCGCGCGGATTCCTGCAAGTTCTCGACTCCAGCGCCCCCTCTTCCTTCTCGAACGGCAGTGGCCGCGCCTCGCTCGCCCTGGCGCTCACTGGCCCCTCCGCTCCTCTGCTCGCCCGCGTTATGGTCAATCGCATCTGGCAACACCACTTCGGCGAGGGCCTCGTTCGCACCGTTGACAACTTCGGCAAGTCCGGGGAACGACCATCCCATCCTGAGCTGCTCGATTTCCTGGCCCATCAGTTCGTCGCCAACCGCTGGTCCGTGAAGGCGCTTCACCGCCTGATCCTGCTCAGCCAAGCCTATCAGCGAGACAGCGCCGCGCCCCATCCAAACGACCCCCAGAACCGGCTTCTCTCCCATATGTCCGTCCGTCGTCTGGATGCCGAGTCCGTTCGCGACGCCATCCTGTCGGTCTCCGGCTCACTCGACCCCGCCACGGGCGGCCCCAGCGTCCCCGTCCACGTCAGCGAGTATCAGGTCGGCCGCGGCAAGCCCCCCTCCGGCGCGCTCGACGGCAAAGGCCGCCGAAGCATCTACCTCGAAGTCCGCCGCAATTTCCTCACGCCTGTGCTCCTTGCCTTTGACTATCCTCTCCCCTCCTCCACCATCGGTAGACGCCTCGTCTCTACCGTCCCCGCGCAAGCCCTCACTCTGATGAACAATGAGTTCGTCATTAGCCAGTCGGCCCAATGGGCCGCCCGCATCGCAGCCGCTTACCCGGATCCGCGCCGCCGCCTCGACGCCATGTTCTTCGAAATCTTCGCCCGTCCCCCCCTCCCCTCCGAACGGGATCGCATCGCAACGTTCCTCAGCGCGAACTCCTTGCAGGATCTCGCCCACGTTCTCTTCAACGCCAAGGAGTTCCTTTTCCTCCGGTAAGCTCATGCCCAATCGCCGCGATTTCTTCCAACTCGCTCTTGCCGCCCTTCACGCCGAATACGCCCAGGCACAGCCGCGCCAGCCTCACTTCGCGCCCCGCGCCAAATCCGTCATTTTTCTGTTTATGGACGGCGGCGTGTCCCATCTCGACAGCTTCGATCCCAAACCGCGCGTCCAAAAAGAGGCCGGCCAGCCACTCCCTCTCGCCCGCCCCAAAATGGTCCGTGCCGTCAGCGACCTCCTCCTCGCTTCCCCCTTTGAGTTCCGCAACTACGGCCAATCCGGCACCCCGGTCTCCAGCCTCTTCCCCGAAATCGCCAAGCACGTCGACGATCTCTGCGTCATCCGCTCCATGGTCGCCGATCACTCCGAACATACCGCGGCCAACTACTTCATGCACTCCGGCTCCGGTCTCCAGGGCCGCCCCAGTGTTGGCGCCTGGGTCAACTACGGCCTCGGTAGCCCCTCCCGCAACCTGCCCGGCTACGTCGTGCTCGAAAACGGTATGACCCCGCCCGGTGGCATGGACATCTTTGGCAGCGGCTTCCTCCCGGCCAACTTCCAGGCATCGATTCTCCACCCCGGCCCGCACGCCATTGCCGACATCATCCCCGCCGACGCCAACCCCGCCAAGCAGCGCGCCAAACTCGATCTCCTCAGCGACCTCGACAAAGCCGCCCTTCCCCGCTATCACGATGCCCCGGACATGCGCGCCGCCATCGCCAACTATGAACTCGCCTACCGCATGCAGTCCGCGGTTCCCGAACTCACCGACATCTCGGGGGAATCCGCGGCGACCCTCAAACTCTACGGCCTCGACGAAAAAGATACCGAAGAATACGGCCGCTCCTGCCTCCTCGCCCGCCGCCTGGTAGAACGGGGAGTCCGCTTCATTGAGCTACTATCCCCCAAACGCGAGGGATTCGACCGCTGGGACCAGCATGCCAGCTTGCAACGGGGCCACACCGTCAACGCCAAGGCCACCGATAAACCGATCGCCGCTCTACTCTATGACCTGAAAGCACGGGGTCTGCTCAAGGACACTCTAGTTGTCTGGGGCGGCGAGTTCGGTCGTTCTCCCACCACGCAGGGCTCAAGCACGGATGTTGGCCGCGACCACCATCCGTACGGCTTTTCTATGTGGCTCGCCGGCGCCGGCGTCAAGCCCGGCCTCACCTACGGTGCTACGGACGACTACGGCTACTACGCCATTGAAAACCGTGTTCACGTCCACGATCTGCACGCGACGCTGCTCCACCTCCTCGGCCTCGACCACACCCGGCTCACCTATCCTTTTAGCGGCCGCGCAATGCGCTTGACTGACGTTCATGGCAACGTTGTCCGCTCAATCCTAAGCTAATCGCCGCCTGCCGTCCTCCTCACGACCAGCCCGTCGCGCAAACGCCCTCCCCGTCGATCAGGGAAAGTACAACTGCCGGCGAGCCCAGACGGATGGAGGCAGGGCTGCCTGAGAGCGCGACGCACCGTCCTGCATGGCCGAAGAGGAGCCGTTAGAACGCGTAACGCAGCGCGAGTTGGATCTGGCGGTTGGCGCGTTGCGTAGCGGCAATCGTGCCCGCGCCACCGACGCCGATTGTGGAGGCGGGAAGGCCGCATTGCGGGTGGTTGAGCGAGTTAAAGAATTCGGCGCGCAATTCGAGGCGGCGGGCCTCGGAGAATCGGAACTTCTTCGAGGCCGATAGATCGATATTCCAAATGCCAGGGCCGCGAAGCGTATTGCGGACGAGGTTGCCCCAAGTGAAAGCGGCCGGAACCGAAAACGCCGCCGGGTTGAACCAGTTGGTAATACTTCGATTCGAAACGTCCGGGCTGACGCCTGTAACGGCGTTGGCGCGAGAACCGGAACCAGTGTTGGACGACGACCAGCTTTACGTTGGTCATGATTCAACTCCGTGTTCTGTCTTGGATATGAGTTCGGATTCAGTAAAAGGAACACTCGTTTCGTCGCGCAAGAGTTCGCGTCCATCCGAAATACTGGCGAATAGGTAGTAAAGACCAGGGATGATGAGCACGCCGAGCACCGTGCCAAGCAGCATGCCGCCGACGCCCGTTACCCCGATCGTCCGATTGGCAATCGCGCCCGCGCCATGGGCCACGACCAGCGGAAGAAGACCGGCAATAAACGCGAAGGAGGTCATCTGGATGGCCCGGAAGCGCAGTTTTCCTCCCTCGATCGCGGCGTCTTTGATCGAGACGCCCTCGTTCCGGCGCTGCACGGCAAACTCCACGATCAGAATCGCGTTCTTGCCCAGAAGCCCGACCAACATGATCATCCCGAGCTGAGCCCAAACGTCGTTCGCCAATCCCATAAACTGCAGGAACCAGAAAGAGCCGAAGATGCCGACCGGCAGCGATAGGACCACGGCCAAAGGAATCAGGAAGCTCTCGTACTGCGCTACCAGCACGAGGTAGACGAACACCACCACAATCAGGAAGATGTAGAGTGCCGCGTTGCCCTTCTTCGACTCGTCCCATGATAGGCCTTCCCAGCCCAGACCATATCCGCGCGGCAAGCTCGCGGCGGCCACCTGCTGCACGGCCTCAATCGCCTGACCGGTCGAATAGCCCTTGGCCGGCACGATCTGAATAGCGGCCGAGGGGTACAAGTTGTATCGGGTGATCTCGTTCAGCCCCTGCGATTTCTTCAGCGTCATGAACGACGAATAGGCGACCATCTCCCCCTTTTCGTTCCGGACGAACAGGTCGTCGAGGTCCTTCGGCATCCGCCGGAACTGCGGCCAAGCCTGCACGTAAACTTTGTAGAACTGGTTAAAACGAACAAAGCCCTGCTCGTAGGTACTGCCAATAAGAATGTTGAGGTTGTTCAAAGCATCCTGAATCGACACCCCCTTCTGCATGGCCACATCGTTATTGATGACCACCTCGTACTGTGGGTAGTCGGACGCATAAAACGTGA
>CANNLB010000444.1 GCA_947505565.1 Acidobacteriota bacterium
CCCGCTTCCCCCGCCACTCCGCCCCATGCGCATGCGCCGCATCTTCCAGCAGAATCACCCCCGTCTCCCCCGCCAAAGCCACCAGAGCATCCATATCCGCCAATGGTCCCCCGAAGTGGACCGCCATAATAGCCTTCGTTTTCGGAGTCACGGCCCGCCGAGCCTCCGCCGGATCCATGTTGAACGTGTACGGTTCGATATCGACAAACACCGGCGTAGCCCCCATTCGCGAAACCGCCGAAGCCGTCGAAACGAACGAGATCGCCGGCACAATCACCTCATCGCCCGGTCCGATCCCCGCCGCCACCAGCATCATCTCCAGGGTGACCGTTCCATTTACCGCCGCCACCCCATGCGCGCAATGCTGATAGGCCGCAAACTTCTGTTCAAACTCCCCGATCATCGGATTGAACCCGCCCCACTGCGGGCTCGCCAAAACTTGACCCAACAGCACTCGTTCGCGATCGGTCGATACGGGCCAAGACGGAAGATCTCTCATCCCTCTAGAGTAAAGGAATGGACATTTTTCAGGAACGGCAAGAAGAACTCGAGCGCCTCGAATTCCAAATGGGGCCCGCTCGCGGAAAACTCGCGTTGGCCCTCGACGTCCTCACCGAAGCGTTAGTCTTGGTCGGCCAGCACGGCGTCTACTGCACGAGCGTGCGCAACCCCTCCAAGCCCGCCATGGATATTCAGATGGTGCTCGCCGGCCTCGTCGGCGCCAAGGATCTCATCCAGGGCGCCATGCTGGAAATCAAGAAGCCGTAACGAACCAGCATCCCAGCATCTTCTTCTCATCGCTGACGACGGCCGTCTCGATCCGTTCCCTCCGAAATCCGGCCTCGCCCATCGCCGCCGTCAGCTCCTCGACCGGAATCAGATGCGGAGCCGCGCGTTCCCGAAACACGTTCATCGTCCCCGGCACGGTTCGCCCCGGCGTCACCGCGCTAGCTAGGTTCGCCGGGTTCTCTTGAATCACCAGCAACACCCTCTCCGCCCCCCAGCGCACGAGGCTCCGCAGCGCCAACCGCCACTCAACGTGCTCCAGCACCAGCGTAATCGCGACGTTCGAGTAAGGCCCCACCAACCCGGTCTGTTCGATGTTATCGACCACCGTCTCCCCCGGCCTCCGACCCGTCCTCTCCAACCGTCCCCGCAACTCTTCCAGAAACCGAGGATTCCAGTCGGAAAAGACCATCTCTTCCGGCCGAACTTGTTCCGCGCTGAGAAAGTCGAACATCTGCCCCGTCCCCGCCCCGGCCACGAGCACGGCCCCCGGGCCAGCCCCCGCCGCCAGCCAAGCGGCCATCAACCCGGCATTGGCCTGCGCCTGCCCGATCCCTGCCATATGCTTTTCATAATCCCCCGGCTCCACCGTCAGCCAAGCCTCGCGCAGTAATTCACTCATAGCGATACACCTTAATCGTCGGACTCAACATCAGGCACTTTTGCGAGGACTGCAAAAAACTTAGCGCGATCAGCTCGCTTAGCCCGGCTCTCCAACCGCTCCCAAGCCACAACATGCGCAACGCACGCCGTGGCGAAAACCTCGGCAACACTCAGACTCTGCGACCACGCAATTTCAGGCGCTCGCGCAAAAACATCCTGCGGTATTCCCACGTTGACAATCACTGCGAATCGCCACTCTGATACAAAAAATTCGGTCGGCCGGATTACCCGAACATCGTACGCCGCAGCTCCAACAAAGCCACGCGTGTTGACCGTAACGATCACAGCTCCAGCGCGGGCTGCCACCTCCAAAGATACGATCATCATCCGGATCACGCAACGGCGGCCGAAGCCGAAACTTAACCGCAACAATATCTGCTACCCCGAGCAAATAGTCCAACGACACGCCAACAACACGTCTACGTCAGTTGCGCTGATGACCGAAGGCATGAACTCGCGCGTTAATACGTCCTCGTATTCGAGCGCCACCGGCACCGATAAACACGGGCGCCATAGAGGATAACCCAGAAGCTCCAGGAGCCGAAAAGACGCACCCCGGCGAGAACGCTGCCCAGACGCCAATACCTTCGGTATCGATTACGGCGCGGTGACCCCCCGCCCACTCACTCAAGCCAACCCCCGCAAATGCGGATTCCGCTTCGCCTCCCGCCCAATCGTCGTATTCGGTCCATGCCCGCAAATCACTTCCGTATCCTCCGGCAGCACCAACAACTTCGTCTTGATGCTCGTCAGAATCTTCCGCCCATCGCCCCCCGGCAAATCCGTCCGCCCAATGCTATCCCGAAACAAAGTATCCCCCGCGATCAGCGTCTTCTCCGCCGGAATGTACAAACTCGTGCTGCCCTGCGTATGCCCCGGCGTATGCAACACATGCACCCGGTAATCGCCAAACCGCAGCGTGTCGCCGTCTTTGGCTTCCGTATCAATCGTCGTCTGCTCCGGCGTCTCCATCCCCAACCAGCCCGCCTGCACCGACATCGCGTCGTAAAGCTCCTGGTCTTTCGGATTCATAATCACCGGCGCCTGCGTGATCGCCTTCAACTTCGCCGCCCCGCCAATATGGTCAATATGAGCATGAGTGATCACGATCATCTTCACCGTCAACTGGTGCTTAGCCAGGATCGCCAGAATGTCAGCGATATCATCGCCCGGGTCCACCACGATCGCCTCCCGCGTCACCTCGTCACCCAAAATCGAGCAGTTGCACTGCAGTGCCCCAACGGGCAAAACCTCATGGATCATGCCCTTCATTGTAGAATAGGAATATAAATGATCGATCCCATTGCTTATCTCGTCCGCTTTCTCCATATCGGCTCCGCCGTCTCCCTCCTCGGAGGAATCTTCTACGCCTGGAACCTCACTAAAGCCGGCAAGCTCCCCGGATCCCCCGCCGACGGCTTCCAACCGTCCATGCTCATCTCCGTCGGCCTCCTCCTCGCCTCCGGCCTCTACCAACTCATGAACCGTATGTCCGGCGGCGTGCCTAAGTTCTACCACATGATCTTCGGCATCAAGTTCCTCCTCTTCCTCCACATCGCCGCGGTCTCCATCATCTTGGTTAAGCCCCAAACCACCCCCGAAAAACGCGCCCGGCTTCTCACCGGTCTCGTCTATTCCGGCCTCGGCGTTCTCCTCCTCGGTACCGCCCTCCGCTCGCTGGGTGCCTAATGGCCGTTCTTTTTGAACTCGAAGGCCGAGGCCGCATCCGCGCCAGCGGCGAGGATTGCAAGCGCCTCCTCCACGCCATGACCTCCAATCATGTCGAGCAACTAGCCCCCGGCCAAGGCTGCTATGCGTTTTTTCTCAACGCTAACGGCCGCATCCTCTCCGACGTCAACATCCTCGCCGCCCCGGACTCCCTCCTCCTCGACGTCGAGCCCAACAGCCGCGACTTCGTCCTCGCCCATCTCGACAAGTTCATCATCGCCGACGACGTCACCCTCTCTGACGAGACCACCCAGTGGACCACCCTCGCCGTCGAGGGTCCCGACGCCGCCGACATCCTCGCCGCCGCCGAAATCCCCGTCCCCTCTGCCGAACTCGATTCGCTCCCTTGGGCCGGTCGTCTCGTTGTCAAGGCCAGCTACACCGGACAACCCGGCTACTGGATTCTCGTCTCTCCCCTCGATGCGCCCATCGTCCGCGAGGCGCTCCTTCTAGCCGGAGCCGCCGAAATCACCTTCAACCAAGCCGACTCGACCCGTATCATCCACGGCAAACCCCGCTACGGCGTCGACTTCGGCGAGGCCCATCTCGTCCAGGAAACCCAGCTCATGCACGCCGTGCATTTCCAGAAGGGTTGCTACCTTGGCCAGGAGATCGTCGAGCGGGTTCGTTCCCGCGGCCAGGTCCACCGCCGCTTGGTCGCCCTCCGTATCGCAGGCGAAGCCCCCATTGCCGCCCACACCAAGATCCTATCCGGAGAAAAGGAAGCCGGCGAAATCACTTCCTCGACCCAACTCGACAGCGAGACCGCAGCCATCGGCATCGTCCGAGCCGAACTCTTGCACGGCCCCCTCACCGCCGAGGCCCGCGCCGTGACTGAATTCAAGCCGAGCTAGACCGCAGCCATCGCTCACCCGGACTCGTCAGCCCCCTCCCCC
>CANNLB010000445.1 GCA_947505565.1 Acidobacteriota bacterium
CCCGGGATGTACGCTGAGGCGGTCGGGCCAGCGCGGCGGGCTAAGCTGTCGATCCTCGGGCCGCCGACGGCGGTAGTGACGACTACCGAGAAGGTGTTCGTTATCCGAAACACTGACGGCAAAGCCGAGCATGTTCCGGTAATGAAGGGGGCCGTGGCAGGTGACTTACTCGAGGTAGTCGGGGCGCTTGCTGCTGGCGATAAGATTCTGCGGCGGGGCAGCGACGAGATCCGCCCGGGTAGCCCTCTGCAGTAACGCGGCATCAACCGACCCGAAAGCCAAACTCGGCGCCGCGGATCTGCTGGTTCGTCGGGCGTAACGAATGCGCCGGCGATCGTTCCCTAGGCTGGTGCGCATTCACTTCATCACTCGTCGAGGATCTTCTGTTTGTCCGCCCGGTTCGCGGTGCGATACCGCTCTGCGATGGCCTGAATCAGTTCTCATCTGGCTCCGGAAATCAATTGTGTCCCGGTCGCGTTTTCTGGCATTTGCAAATTCGACAGGTAGCACCTTCATGAGGTAACCACCGCCCGCGGGCTTCGGCGCTCGCGAAGATTTTTACGGCGCTGGCGCCTGGGATCCAGAAGCTGCGCCTACTGATGATTTTTCCCTGACGATCCGCGGCGTGATGGTTGGGATTGGGATCCGAGGCGGGGGTATCCTGCCGCCACGATATCAGCAAACTGCCGGACGATCGGGGCACGGGGGGCCAGTCCGCCAACATGTCCGGGAGGGCCTGAGTTGCTATGGGGCTCGTAAGCTCGCCGAAGGCGAGCGTTCAGGCAAACAGGCCGAAGGCGAGCGTTCAGGCAAACAGAAAGGTTGGGTTGACTTTCATAACTACTTCATTCGGCGCTGGGCGAGGGCAAAGACATCGTGTAACATCTCGCGGGTAAGGCGACCGGTGGACGTATTTTGCTGGCTCGGATGGTAAGAGCACAATAGCCAAGGCTTGGCTTGATCATGGAGCAGGTTATGGCCGAAGTTAAGCTTGGGAAGTTTCGCGATACGGGTGTACACGTCGAAAGCGAGACGGCCGAGGACGACGACACCCTGGAGGTTTTTGAGGAGCTTGATCTCGCGTTCGAGGAAGGGTTGGCAGGTACGGATTTCGACGGGATCGGGCTTATTGTCGGGCGGAGCGCAGCGAACGGAGGCGGAGATCCAGGCGTTGTGCAGGACTAAGCCGTCGTCGCGATCGGTGGAGGAGGGTTGGTTGGCGAAGCCGGTTTCGTGGAGGGCGCGGAAGAGGAAATCGCCGGAGCGGTCGCCGGTGAAGACACGGCCCGTACGGTTGGCGCCGTGCGCGCCGGGGGCGAGGCCGAGGATGAGGAGGCGGGCGGCGGAGTCGCCGAAGCCGGGGACGGGGCGGCCCCAGTAGATTTCCTCCTGATAGGCGCGGCGCTTGATGATGGCGACGTTGGCGCAGTGTTCGCGGAGGCGGGGGCACTGGTGGCAGGCGACGATATCGGCGGCGAGTGAGCGGAGGGACATAGGTAATAGCGTACGCGCCGCAAGGGATAGGATGTGAGAATGACACGAAGACAGTTTGTGGTGGCCAGCGTGATGAGGCGGCGGCCGAACATCGTGCTGCTGCTGGTGGACGATTTGGGATATGGGGAGTTGGGGTTCCAGGGGAACCCGGAGATCCCGACGCCACACATGGACTCGATCGCGAAGGCTGGGGTGCGGTACAGGAATGGCTACGTGACGGCGCCGTTCTGCACGCCGTCCCGGGCGGGGTTGTTAACCGGACGTTACCAGACGCGTTTTGGGCATGAGTTGAACGTGACGGGGAAGCTGAACCTGGACCCGGCGGTGGGTCTGCCACTTACGGAAACGACGGTGGCTGAACGGCTGAAGAAGGCGGGGTACGCGACCGGGTTGGTGGGCAAGTGGCATCTGGGGGCAACGCCGGCGTTTCACCCGCAGAAGCGCGGGTTTGACGAGTTCTACGGGTTTCTGCAAGAGGGACACTTCTTCGTGCCTCCGCCCTATTCCGGGGTAGTTTCGCATCTACGGAAGAATGAGCCGCCGTATGATGCAGACAACCCGTTGATGCGGGGGACGGAGGCGATTCGAGAGGCCGAATATCTGACGGACGCGCTGGCCCGGGAGGCGGTGAGTTTTATTGACCGGCACAGGGAGAAGCCGTTTTTTCTGTATGTCCCCTGGAACGCCATTCATAGCCCGATGCAAGCGAAAGCGGATTCGCAGAGGCGGTTCGTCGGAATTGCGGACGAGCATCGGCGGGTATTTGCCGGGATGTTGGCTTCGCTCGATGAGGGAGTGGGGCGAGTATTAGGGGCCCTGCGGAAACATGACTTGGAGCGGGATACGCTAGTGTTCTTCCTGAGCGACAACGGCGGGCCGACGGCGGAGTTGACGTCGAGCAACAAGCCGCTCCGCGGCGGGAAGGGGCAACTTTATGAGGGAGGCATTCGGGTGGCGTTTGCGGCGCAATGGAAGGGACAATGGAAGGGGGGAAGGACAGTGGATACGCCCGTAATCGCGACCGACATTGTTCCGACAGTATTGCGGGCGGCGGGAATTGCCTTTCGCGACGGAGAGTTCGACGGGGTGGATTTGGCGGGGAGACTCGGCGAACGGACGCTGTTCTGGCGGTACGGCAAGAACGTGGCGGTGCGGCAGGGGAAGTGGAAGCTGGTGCGGCAAAATCGGGCAGATTTCGAGCTCTTCGACCTGAGCCGGGACGTGGGGGAGATACGCGATTTGGCGAGTGAGGAGCCGGAGGTGAAGAAGCGGCTGGAGGTGGAATTAGCGAAGCTCAATGGGGAGATGGTGGCCCCTCGATGGGGTGGACCGCGGTAGCCAGCGCTTGGCCGCACCACCCTTCGCTGCTCACGCTATCATTACGAGCTCGCCGAGGAACCGACCGGCTCCTCGGGCGATTGACAGAGCACCGCACGGATAGTATCGACGAAAGCCTGTTCGGCCTGTAAGCGCTCTCGACAGTGGGCGCAAACGTCAATGTGGCGGTAGATTTCCATGACGGAAGCCGCCGACAGACGACGTAGGGCGAACTGTTCCAGCAATTCCTCAGCGGGGTGCTCGGACATTCTGTACTACGTGCGAAACCACAACCGTAATTCTCTTAAGATTAATCCTAAAGCAGGGTGGATTTCGTGGGGACAAGGGCGGAGGCGTTGATCTCCGTCACGGAGCGGCGACCGCATTGTTTCATGATCAGGGTAAGTTCGGCGCGCAGGAGTTGGATCACCTTTTCTACCCCTGGTTGGCCGAAGGCGGAAAGGCCCCATATATAGGGTCGACCGACACAAACGGCGGAGGCGCCGAGGGCAAGTGCTTTGAAGATATCAGTGCCGCGGCGGATCCCGCCGTCGATGAGAACGGGCATTTTTCCGCCGACGGCATCGATGACTTCCGGGAGGCACTCGATGGTACCGCGACCGGATTCTTCCGCCCGCCCGCCGTGATTGGAGACGATGATGCCATCGACGCCGTGTTCGAGAGCGAGGCGGGCATCTTCGTGGGTGACGATGCCCTTGATGAGCAACTTCATCTTGGTCGACTTCCGCAGTTGGCGGACGAAGTCCCAGGTGAGGGCGGCGTTGGCGGTGGGAATCCCGGCCATGTCGACGCCAGAGAACATAGGCTTGCGCTTGAAGAAGCCACCCGGGGCGGGGTCGTGGCAGGTGACGCACTTGCGGGTATCGAAGCGCTTGGAGCGTTCGGCGGTTTCTGTATTGCGACCGGCTTGCGTATCGACCGTTAGGGCGATGACGGGGCATCCGGCGGCTTCAGCGCGCCGCCACAGGCGGTCGGCGGCGGTGAGACTGCCGGTGGTGTAGAGTTGGTACCAGACGGGGCGCCCTGCGGCAGCGTTGATGGATTCGACGCTGGTATTGGTCATAGTGGAGAGAATCTGCATCGTCTTTTGCGCGGCGGCGGCGCGGGCGACAGGCAGTTCGGCTTCGGGGTGAAAGGCCCCTTGGTTACCGATCGGGGCCAGGAGAATCGGGGTTTCATGGCGGGCACCGAAGAGGGTGACGGAGAGGTCGACTTTGGAGATATCGATGAG
>CANNLB010000446.1 GCA_947505565.1 Acidobacteriota bacterium
GGATCGGGCTCGGCTCCTCGTCAACGGTTAACGGTTACTTGCGGAGTTCGGCGTCAATGGCTTCGAGCTCCCGACCGGCTTCTGCCCATTTTCCTTGGGCGGCTAGCTGGCGATAACGGTCCATTTTTTGGCGGACGCTTTGCAGTTTTGCTTTGGGATCCATCGCGGTCGCGCCTTCCGGGGCTGTCGGTTTGGCTTCCGAAGTTAGGGTCTCGGAAGATCCGGAGGGTTTGGCCGCGGCAGCGGCGGCACCCAATTCGGCCAGGGCTTGGTCGTAGGTATCGGTATAGATCAAACGATTGCCGACGGCGACGACGACCTTCTTCAACTGGGGCATGCGGGCTTGGTCAGCCTGGAGATAGAAGGGCTGGGCGAAGAAGAACTTGTTATCGACGGGGAGGACGGTCATCTGCCCGCGGACGACTCGGGAGCCCTGTTGGTTCCAAAGGGTCAAGTCCTTGGAGATGGTTTGGTCCTGGTTGATGCGGGACTCGATCTGCATGGGGCCGTAATAGAGCTGCTCTTTTGGCAGTTCCAGGAAGACTAATTCGCCCAAGTTGCTGCCGTCGCTGCGGCCGATCATCATTCCGATGAGGTTGTCCTTGCCTCTTGGTGTGAAGGGCAACATGAGGAGGAATTCCGGTTGGTCGGTGTTGTCTCCGGGGACGTCGGCGATGACGTATGTGGGGGTCATGTTCGACTTGCCGGTGGATGTATCCTGGCCGGCTCCTTCGCCGCTGGCTCGGCGGATGGGGCTGCCGCCTTGTCGGTTGGCGATGTCCCACACGTCCACTTTGTTGTAAAAGGCTTCGGCATCCTGCATGTGAAAGGCGAGATGGATTTCGGCCTGGATGCGGAACAACCATTCGGGGTAGCGGGCGTGTTCGCGTAGCTCGGCGGGCATTTTGGTGGCAGGTTGGAGGAGCTTGGGGTAGAGCTGTTGCCACGCGCGGATGATGGGGTCAGTATCGTCGAAAACGTAGAGATTGGTTTCTCCGGAGTAGGCATCAATGGTCGCTTTGACGGCGTTGCGGACGTAGTTGATGCGACCGGCCTGTGTGGTTCTGACGGAATGGGCGTAGGGGTGAGAGCTGGATGTTGTGTAGCCGTCGGCCATCCAAACGAGTCGCCCCTCTTTGGTAAGTACGAGGTAGGGGTCTTCGTCCCAGGTGAGAAAGCCGGCGAGGGTTTTGAGCCGGTCGCCGATCTTCCGGTGGATCATCATGCGGCTATCACTTTGGAGGGATCCGGTGAGGATGATATTGGGATCGGTGTAGGCGATGGTGGCGATGAGTCGCATGCCGAGGGAGCCGATGGGGAAACCGCCGGTGCCATCGTAGTGATTGTGCATGTTCTCGGAGCCGGAGGGGTAATTGAACTCGGGCTGGGCGGTTCGGACGAAGACGGGTTCGTGCTCGACCTCACCGTAATAGATTTCGGGGCGAGTGAGTTTTAAGTCGGGGACGTTCACTTTTGGCGGGGCGTCCTGGATGATGAGGCTGGGAAGACCGTCGCCGGTGATTTTGTTGGCATCGGCGAGAACGATTCCGTAGCCGTGGGTGTAGACCAAGTGGAGGTTCGGCCAGCGGTTTTTGGCTTCACCGAGTTGCTGGATTTCGAGTTCTCGGGGGGTGAGCATGACCTGCTGGAGCTTGCCGTTGATTCTGTATCGATCGACGTCGGTATCGACGTAGGTATAGGGTCGGAGGGGTTGGATTTGGCTGACGGTATCGTGAAAGGCCTGCCAGTCCCAGAGGCGTACATTCTCGAGCAGGTGCCGGTGCTTGTTCGCATCGAGGGCGGTGTCGAGGTTGGCTTTGAAGAGCTTGGGTTTGGCGGAACCTTTGAGGCCGTAGGCTTCGCGGGTGGCGTCCATGTGGTACTGGATAAAAGGGCGTTGGAGGGTGAGTTCGTTGGGTCGGACGTAGACGGAGTTGACGATGCCGGGCAATAGGCTTTGCAGCGGGAGAACGATGAGCGCGCCGAGGGCGAGTTTGCCGCGTCCGACCGCGACGAGAGCGGCGGCGCCGAGGGCGACTGCGACGACGAGCCAGTTTAGGGGGATGCGGACGTTGGCGGCGACGTAATCGACGCCGGTGAGGTAGGCGTGGTCTTCGAAGGCGAGATCGTAGCGGTTGAGGAAGAACTGTCCGGCGAGGGCGACGAGAGCGCAGGCGCCGAGTATGCGGGTGCCGGCCCCGCCGCCGTTGAGGTTTCTCCACTCGATTTCGAATTGGCCGTCGCCCATGGTGCGGAAGAGTGAGCCGGCGGCGGAGACTTGGCTGATAACGAAGTGGAGGATGGTGGCGACGATGAAGAGTGCTACGGCGAAGGAGGCGACCGATTCGTAGAAGGGGAGCTCGAAGAAGTAGAACTCGAGTGACTTGCCGAAGAAGGGGTCGGCGCCGCCGGTGGGGAGTGTTCGGGTGCTGGCGAGGTAGCGGGCGGTGTCCCAACTGGAGAAGAAGATGCCGGCGAGGACCCAGCCGACGACCAGGGCGACCAGGGTGGCTACTCGGGCGTAGAGCGGGTGACGGCCGAGGCCGGAGCTGGCGGCTTTCATGGCGCGGGCGACGACGACCCAAAGGAGGATGAAGGCGATGAGAGTGGCGGCAATGCGGGGGCCGGTTTGGTAATAGAACTGAGCCCACCATGCTTCGGTTTGCCCGACCTCCTGCCACCACTCGAAGTCGATGACGGTTTTGCAAATAGCGGAGGCGCTGAAGAGGAGAACGAGGAGGATGCCGATGACGGTACCTTTCCCCCAACCGCTTCGGCGGCGGCTGCCGCCGAAGCCTGCTTCGATATCAATGACAGGAGTAGACATAACTGTTCTGATCCCAGTGTAGGCCTTCTTGGCGCGGGAGGCAGGTTGGATTGGTTGCAAAGGCGTGGGGAGGGATGTTTTGCCGGGTGGTGGTGTGGTCGCGAGGGGGCGTTCGGCGAGGGCGGCGGGCTTGAGGTGGAGTGGGGTTGGTGCCGGGATCGCGGGTTGTTGGGAGAGGCGAGGTTGATGGGTGGAGCGGGTTGGAGAAACTGTGCGGCCAGAATGTGGTAGAGTTCCGCCGTGAGATTAATACTGGTACTTTGGGCCGTATGCGTGTTGGCGCAAGATCATCAAAAAGGCTTTGCGGAGCTGAACGCGCGGCGGCTGCGGGCGGACTTGACGTTTCTGACGTCAGAGCCGCTGAAGGGGCGCTTGTCACTCGAACGCGGATCGGAGGTGGCGATTCATTGGATTGTCTCGGAGTTCACCAAAGCAGGTTTGCAGCCGGCGGCGAATGGTTCGTACTTGCAGCCGGTGCCGTTGATCGAGTTTCGGTCTGATCGGGAGAAGTCTGGGGTCACCATCTCGCGGAACGGAGTCAAAAAGACCTACCGGGCTCCGGAGGCAGCGGGATCGTTTCCAAAGAACGCGCGGATTCGGGGGGGAGTCGTCTTCGCTGGGTTTGGGGTCAGCGCTCCGGAATTGGGCTACGACGACTACGCGGGGCTGGACGTGAAAGGGAAGGTCGTCCTGGTGTTTGACCATGAGCCGCAGGAGGATAACGCTGCTTCCGTCTTTAGCGGGAAGGGGAATACGCGTTATGCGGGCACCTACGTGAAGTTGAAGAACGCTCAGCAGCATGGGGCGACGGCGGTGCTGTTGATGCCGGAGCCGAAGCGGAAACACCCTTCGAATGAAGAGCGGCAGGCACGGATTCCGGGTTCGGCGCAGCGGAGGTCGCGGTTGCCGCAACAGGCGCTGGCCGATGGGGAGATTCAGGTCCCACTCGTAAGTTTAAGCGAGGCGCTAGGTAAGGAGTTGGTGGCCTTGACTGGCCAAACGGCCGGGGAGATTCACGAGGGCATCGATCGGGATTTGAAGCCTCGGTCCAAGGTTCTGCCGGGCGTGGAGATTGATATTGAGATTGTGAATGCGGAGATGAAACGGGCGGAGAGTTATAACGTCGTGGGGCTGCTGGAGGGTACGGACCTGAAGCAGGAGACGATTGTGTTAAGCGGGCATTACGACCACGACGGGCCGGCGTTCAACTTGGGGGCGCTGTTTCCGG
>CANNLB010000447.1 GCA_947505565.1 Acidobacteriota bacterium
GGCGAAGTTTCGTAATGTGCTGGTGGCCGTGCTGCGCGAGAAGCGGGCGGTTGACGAAAAGAATCTAATCCGGCTAGGCGGCTCGAACAAGCGCGGGGACTTGGCGGGGGCGGACCTGGTTTCGCTATCGAAGGACGAGTTCTACCTGTATCGGGACTTCTTTGGGGCGCGGGGAGTTTTCTTCTATGGCGAGGGCAAGGTGGACCGCTGGCTGCAGGGCCACTATCGGGAACACCTCGATTTTCTGCGGCAGATCATCGCGGTGGCCGAGAAGGCGATGCCCGAGCGGTACCCGTTCCTGCATGCGCTGACGGACGCGGAAAAGCCGCGAAATGAGAAGGTACATTTGCGGGGGAATCGGGCGACGTTGGGAGAGGAGGCGCCGCGGGGGTGGCTGGCGATTCTGTCGAAGCCGGAGCAGCCGGAGCTGTTTTCGACAGGTTCCGGCCGTTTGGAACTGGCCGAGCGAATCGCGAGCAAAGCCAACCCGCTCACCGCTCGGGTGATGGCAAACCGGATCTGGCAGGGCCACTTCGGGGAAGGGATCGTGCGAACGGCTTCGAACTTCGGAATTCTCGGCGAACGGCCATCGAGCCCTGAACTGCTCGATCACCTCGCCGCTCGGTTCATGGACGGCAACTGGAGCATCAAAGCGCTGCAGCGGGAGATTCTGCTGTCGAACGTCTATCAGATGGCGGCGAGACCGGTGGCGGCAAGCGAGAAGGTGGACGCGGAGAATCGGCTGTTCTGGCACTACCCGAAGCGTCGGCTGGACGCCGAGGCGATTCGGGATTCGGTGTTGGCGGTTTCGAGGCAGTTGGATCTGAAGACCGGCGGGAAGGCGGTTCCGTTGGACGAGGCGACCAACACGCGGCGGACGGTTTATGGCTTCATCAGCCGTCGCCGGACGGACACGATGTTGAACTTGTTCGATTTTCCGAATCCGAACAATACGAGCGAACGGCGGATCGAGACGAACGTGCCGCTGCAGCGGTTGTTCCTGCTGAATAGCCCGTTGATGATGAAGGCGTCAGCGGCCATTCCGGGGCCGGACCCGGCGGAAGCCTACCGCCGGATTTTTGCACGTGTTCCCGAGAAGGCCGAGGCGCAGTTGGCCCGCGAGTATCTGGCGCAGGGGAACGCCTGGGCCGAGTACGTGCAGGTCCTGCTGAGTTCGAACGAATTTCTGTATATCGAGTAATCCCCTATGACCCGTCGTGAACTTCTCAGTACGTTGTCGATTGGCTTTGGCGGTTGTGGCTTGGCGGCTACGGTGCCGCAACCGCACTTCGCGCCGAAAGCCAAACGCGTGATCTTCGTGTTCTTGAACGGCGGGCCGTCGCAGGTGGACACCTTCGACCCCAAGCCTCTGCTGCAGAAGTATCACGGCAAGCCGATGCCGTCCGGCGCGAATTTGAAGACCGAGCGCAAGACCGGGGCGCTGCTTGGTTCGCCGTTCCAATTTAAGCGGTACGGGAAATCCGACACCGAGATCAGCGAAATTTTCCCGAAGCTGGGCGCGCATATTGACGACTTTTGCGTCATCCGGTCGATGCATACCGAGCGGCCGAACCATGAGCCCTCGCTGCTGATTATGAACTGCGGGGTGCCGCTGCCGGGTCGGCCATCGATGGGTTCGTGGCTGTCCTACGGACTGGGGTCGATGAATAACAACCTGCCGAGTTTTGTGGTGCTGTGCCCCGGGGTGCCGGTGATTGGGGCGCAGCTATGGACCTCAGCGTTTCTGCCGGCGGTGCATCAGGGCGTCCACATAGAGACCAAGGAGAAAGACGTGCGGAAGCTGATTCCGTACATCACGCCGCAGCGCGGGCCGACCGAGCAGCGGCGCCAGATGGATCTTCTCGGCAAGTTGAATCAGATCCACGATCCGCGGTTTGAGACAGGCGTGGAATCGATGGAGGTCGCCTATCGAATGCAGAGCGAGGCACCGGAGGTGTTTGACATCACGAAGGAACCGGAGGCGGTGCGGGCGCGGTACGGCGATACGCCCGTGGGCCGAGGCTGCCTGACGGCGCTGCGCTTGGCCGAGAAGGGCGTTCGGATGGTGCAGATCTACCATGGCAATAGTCAGCCTTGGGACAACCACGACGACATCACGATTCACCGGAAGCTGGCCAACGAAGCCGATCCGGCGATCGGCTCGTTGATGGAAGACTTGAAGGCGCGGGACATGTTGAAGGACACGATTGTGCTGGTGGGCGGCGAGTTTGGCCGAACTCCGTCGATGGAGGTAAGTGGCCTCGTGAACGTCCAGAACGGTCGGGACCACAACAACCACGGCTATTCGATGATCGTCGCCGGCGGCGGGTTCAAGGGGGGGGCGGTTTACGGAGCGACGGACGACTTCGGGTTCAAAGCCGTCGATAAACCGGTGCACCCGCACGATCTGCAGGCGACGATGCTGCACCAGTTGGGCCTCGATCACACCAAGCTGACCTATCGGTACGGGGGGCGGGACTTCCGTTTGACCGACGTCGAAGGGCTCGTAATCAAGGATCTGATCTCTTAGCCGAAGAATGCGTACGATTTCTCGTTAAACAAGAATCCAGACTTCACACACAGACCGACTTTTTTGTTACCCTAGGATGTAACTTTCTCGCATGGACGCCACGTTAGACGCGCTTTACAATATAATCCTTCGCGGGCTGCCGACCTTTTTCCTGGTCTTGCTGCTGCACTTTTATTTGAAGAGCACGTTTTTCAAGCCGATTGAGAAGTTGCTGCGCGCTCGGTTCGACGCAACAGTTGGTGCGCGCAAGAAAGCCTCCGATGCGGTGGCGCGAGCTGAGCAGAAGGCGGCCGAGTACGAAAGGGCCATCCGGCACGCTCGCACCGAAATCTACAGGGTGAACGAAGAAAAACGGAAGGCGTTGGCGGTTGAGCTGACGGCGCGGTTTGCCGATGAGAAGAAGGCTGCGGAAACAAAATTGGCCGAAGCGAACGTCGTTGTCGCCATCGAAGTGGCGGTCGCTCGGCAGGGCCTGCTGGCCGAGACCGAGTCGTTGGCGGAAGCGATCACAACCAGCATTCTCCGGAGGACCGCATGATGCGCCGCGTACTCCTTGGTTTGGCGCTGGCGGCCGTGATGGTGTTCGCGCAGGAGCATGCTCCTGCCGCAGCCGAACATGCTGACCACGATGCGATGTTGCCTTGGAAGTGGGCGAATTTTGCGCTGTTAGTGCTGGGTTTGGGTTATCTGGCGAGCAAAATGCTGCCCCCGTTTTTTGCGGGGCGGACGGCGGAGATCCAGAAGGGTCTGGCCGATGCGGCGGCGATGCAGAAAGAGTCTGAGGCCAAAGTGACGGCGATTGAAGCGCGGCTAAAGAATCTGGAAGGCGAGATAGCCTCGATCCGGGCGAATGCGGCTGCCGAGATGGCGACCGAGGAGGCCCGGGTGCGGAAAGAGGGCGAAGAGGCCATTGCCAAAATGCGGCAACATACTGATGTTGAGATCGGAACCGCGACTAAATCGGCACAGGTGGAACTGCGACGTTACGCGGCGCTGTTGGCGCTCGAAACGGCCGAAGGCCAGTTGCGGACGCGGCTGACTGCGCCGGTGGATGCCGGGTTGATCGGCGGATTTTTGAAAGGACTGAACAACTAGGCCTATGTCACTCGCCGTCGCCTCTCGTTACGCTCGCGCTCTGGTGGATATTCTGATGGGCTCGTCGCCAGTGTTGACGCCGGATCTGGCGTTGGCCCAACTGCGGGTGTTTCAGTCGATGCAGCAGGATTCGGTGGAACTCCGGAATGTTTTGAACTCTCCGGCGGTCGGAGCGGCAAAGAAGAAAGCTGTCGTTGAGCGCCTGGCTCCGATGGTTTCGCTTTCGGGGCTGATTAAGAATTTCTTGTTTGTTTTGATCGATCATCGGCGGATCGCGATGCTGCCGGAAGTGGTGTCGTCGATCGAATCGCAGTTGGACGAGCGCAGGGGAATCGCCCGGGCGCAGATCACTTCGGCACGTCCCTTGGACGCCGAACAGCAGGCGATGGTGCAAGCGGCTTTGGCAAAGATGACTGGC
>CANNLB010000448.1 GCA_947505565.1 Acidobacteriota bacterium
TCGCCCGCCTCGGCCGCGACCCCAAAATGATCGAACCCCTCGTCCCCGTCGATCTCGTCGTCGATCACTCCGTCCAAGTCGACTTTTTTGGCAACGCCTCCGCCCTCGAAAAAAATCTCGACCTCGCATTTAAACGAAATCGCGAACGCTACATGCTCCTCAAGTGGGGCCAGCAAGCCTTCAAAACTTTCGGCGTCGTCCCACCAGGAATCGGCATCGTCCACCAAGTGAATCTCGAATATCTCGCCAAAGGTGTCCTCGAAAAAAATGGCGTCTATTACCCAGATACCCTCGTCGGCACTGACTCCCATACCACGATGATCAACGGCCTCGGCGTCGTCGGTTGGGGCGTCGGCGGCATTGAAGCCGAAGCCTGCATGTTAGGCCAGGCGATCTCGATGTTACTCCCGCAGGTCGTCGGCTGTAAGCTCCACGGCAAACTCCGCGAAGGCGTCACGGCCACCGACTTAGTCCTCACCGCCACCCAAATGCTCCGCAAGCACGGCGTCGTCGGCAAGTTCGTCGAATTCTACGGCGACGGCGTCGGAGCCCTGCCCCTGGCCGACCGCGCCACCATCGCCAACATGGCCCCCGAATACGGTGCCACCATCGGTTTCTTCCCCGTCGACCATCAATCGCTCGCCTATCTCCGCCTCTCCAACCGCAGCGAAGAGCAGGTCGCCCTCGTCGAAGCCTACGCCAAGGCCCAGGGCCTCTACCTCGAAGCCGGCGCGGCCGACCCGGTCTACAACAGCACTCTCGAACTCGATCTCAGCACGGTCGTCCCGTCCCTCGCCGGCCCCAAGCGCCCGCAGGATCGCATCAACCTCCCCGACGTCAAAGCTAACTTCGTCAGCTTCCTGAATCGCGAACCGAAAACCGAAGCCGGCGTCACCGACGGCGCCGTCGTCATCGCCGCCATCACCAGTTGCACCAACACGTCGAACCCCAGCGTGCTCATCGCCGCCGGCCTCGTCGCCCAGAAGGCCGTCGCCGCCGGCCTGTCCACCAAACCGTGGGTGAAAACGTCTCTCGCCCCCGGCTCCAAAGTCGTCATCGACTACTTAGCCGATGCTAACTTACTTAGCTCGCTCGAAGCCCTGAAGTTCAACTTAGTTGGCTTCGGCTGCACCACCTGTATCGGTAACTCCGGCCCCTTGCCCGACGATGTCTCGAAAGCGGTGAAAGACGGTGCCCTAACCGTCGCCGCCGTGCTCTCCGGCAACCGAAATTTCGAAGGTCGCGTCAACCCGCAGGTCAAAGCCAACTACCTCGCCTCCCCGCCCCTGGTCGTCGCCTACGCCCTCGCCGGCCGCGTCGATCTCGATCTGCAAAACGAACCCATCGGCCAAGGCACGAACGGCCAGGACGTCTACTTGAAGGACATCTGGCCCACCGACGAGGAAGTCTCCGCCGCCGTCGCCAAGTCCGTCCGCCGCGAGCACTTCGCCAAGCAGTACTCCACCGCCTTCGACGGCGATGCTAACTGGGCCGCCGTCCCCAAGATCACCGGCGACCGCTACCAGTGGGATCCGGCGTCGACCTACATCAAGCATCCGCCGTACTTCGAGAACATGGCCGACCCCACGAAGGGGATCGCCGATCTCGCCGACCTCCGCGTGTTAGCCAAGTTAGGTGACTCCGTCACCACCGACCATATCTCTCCGGCCGGTAACATCGCCAAGGATTCCGCCGCCGCCGAGTATCTCATCGAACAGGGCGTGAAGCAATCGGACTTCAACAGCTACGGGGCCCGCCGCGGCAACCATGAAGTCATGGTCCGCGGCACGCTCGCTAACATTCGCCTCAAAAACGAAATGGCTCCCGGCACCGAAGGCTCCTGGACCACACACGTCCCTTCCGGTGAAAAGATGTGGATCTACAACGCGGCGATGAAGTATCAGGCCGAAGGCGTTGGCCAGATGATCATCGCCGGTAAGGAATACGGCTCCGGCTCCTCCCGCGACTGGGCCGCTAAGGGGGTCGCGCTTCTCGGCGTGAAGGCGGTGATCGCGGAAAGCTTTGAACGCATCCACCGATCGAATCTGGTCGGCATGGGCGTTTTGCCTCTTGAGTTTCTCCCCGGCCAGACCCCGCAGACGCTCGGTTTAACCGGTCAGGAGCAGTTCACCATCACTGGGGTCGCCGGCGCCGCTGAAGGCGACAAGATCGCCACGATCACAGCTGACGGCAAGTCGTTCCAGGCGAAGGTTCGCATCGACACTCCGATGGAAATCGTCTACTACCGCAACGGGGGCATCCTTCCGTTCGTACTCCGCCAACTAGCCGCCAAGTAGCTAGCCGCCTCGTCAGTCTGTTTTAAAACAGACTGACGCTTATTGGTGTGTTGGGTTTTTAGCGGTCCAGATAATTCGTGCTTCGCCTTGCGACCGTCTGCCCAAGTCTCCAGGGCGCCACCAGGGACTGCGGAGTAGCTGGTGGGGGCCTAGGGACACCTATGCGGTGGCAGGCAGGCTATCGGCCCTTCGTCGAATCGGGCGCGGCGCGTTCCGGGACGACCGGGCCCTGCTTGCTCTAAGCCACGCACTTCGAGCTCGAAAAGCTACCAAGGCTCAGTCAGATTGTAATGGCCACGATCTTTCGCCCCTGCTGTGTCACATTGCGACCGGCGAGCAGGCGCGATACTTCCCTGTACCAGATGAGCTGGAGGAACGGCCGGGCCGGAACGGTCACACGGAACGGTCGAGGGCATGCGAGCCGCCACGGCGGTAGCGTAGCCTGGACGGGGAGGACCGATCCGTAGAATGAGGTTTGGAGGGAAAGACCGTGCGACTTCATGGGGCTGAAGGCGGTCTGAGCGAGGAGAATGCTCGCGGTCCGCTACATCAGAATATGGATGCCTATATGCTCGCCTTGGCGGTAGAGGACGGAGGAAAACTCGCGTGACGCTGAGTCCTGGGCGCGACAGGCCGCGAGATCCACTTTCTCAGGGAAGCGGATGTACGGGCCGCTCCGGACCGTTGGCGCGAGGTGGCGGTTGATCGGAGTGGGCGCATGGCGCTTCCCTGCCCTTTCGTGGATCCGGTTACTTCGTCAGGGTGTAGTTGACGTCGACAACGGTTTGAATTTCGACAGGATCTCCGTTGAGGAGAGTCGGCTGATATTTCCATTGGCCGACGGCTTCCATGGCGGAGCGAGCAAGTTCGGGCGAGGGGGACATGAACAACGTCAGGCCGAGGACTTCGCCGGCCTTACCGATCACCGCTTGGAGCCTTACGGTGCCTTGGATTCTAGCGTCCTTCGCCTCCTTGGGGTAGCTGGGAACGACGCGGTGGAGCAACTTGGCGGCCTGGACGTTGCCGGAGATGCGGATGCGCTGGGGGGCAAGTGGGGCGGACGGGTCCGCTCCGGTGGAGCCGCCTGCGACGCTTACAGTTTCTCGAATGGCGCCATGTTGGAGGTGGAAATCCGCGCGTACCATCTTGCCAAGTTCTACCTTCCGCTGGCCGATCGACAGACGGCCGTAGCCGGGCTTGAGCACCTCAATCGTATACTCGCCGTCGGGGAGCCCGGTGACGGAGTAAGCACCATCGGAGCCGGTCTCAAAGGTATAGTCGGCGGCACCTTTGAGGAATAACTTGGCCCCGGGGATCGCTCCAACCATGTCCTTCACCGAACCTTTCATTTGCACGCTGGAATCCTGCCAGGCAAGAAGGGGGGAGACCGCGAGGAGCGCGACGAAGCCGGTGAGGGCGAGGCGGAGGGCGGAGACGGAACCGCGTTTTCGGTCGGAATCCAGGACGGCGACGAGGCGTTTTTCGAGCTCTCGGGGTTTGGCCATCGCCATGACGGCGGCGGGGGTGGGGTAGCCGGAAGCTTCGCGGGCTACTCCGACTAACTGCTCGGCATAAGCGGCCGAGGGGTAGTTTCTCAATACCAGATCATCACAAGCCATTTCACTCTCCTTTCTTTGTTGGGCCGCGGCCCACCAGGCCAGCGGATGGAACCAGAACAAGCAGCAAGCGAGCGTTCCCGCGAGCCGCCACCATAAGTCACGTCGACGCACATGCGC
>CANNLB010000449.1 GCA_947505565.1 Acidobacteriota bacterium
GAAGAAGGACGGGGCGGTGGCTGCGACTGCTCCGACGGAGACCCCGGCGGCGGCAAAGGGAGCTCCGGTGGAGGGCAGCTTCAGCGGCGCCAGCAGCATGATGGAGCTGACGATCGAGAGCACTGGCTACTCGAACCAGGGCGTTGACCCGGGGCTGTTCACGGTGCCGGCTGGTTTTAAAGAAGTGAAACCTACGGGACTGTAACGACGCTGACGACGGGCTGGCCGGGGTAGATGCCCTCGGCCAGCTTTTCGTCGGTGACGACGGGGACGCCGCCGACGAGGACGTGCTTGATGCCGGTGGAGTACTGCGCCGGATTCTGGTAAGTGGAGCGGTCGATGACGGTGGCGGGGTCAAAGATGGCGATGTCGGCATCGGCCCCGACTTTGAGGCGGCCCTTGCGTTTCATGGAGGGGGCGAAGGTCTCCAGGCGCTTCGCGGGGAGGTAGCTAATTTTGGCGAGGGCGTCCATGAGGGAGATGACTTTGCGCTCACGGACATAGACGCCGAGGACGCGGGCGTAGGTGCCGGCGGCGCGGGGGTGGCCTTTGCCTTCGGTGATCCAGCCGTCGGAGGCGATCATGACGTCGGGGGCGGCGATGGCTTGGTCGACGTCCTGCTCGCGCATCGTGAAAGTAATGACGGTACCACCTTCTTTGCGGCGTTCTGCGAAGGTCTTTTCGTTGAGGCGCTCGCCGGTGTTGACCCACATGAGGTCTTTGAAGTCGGAGTCCAGGGTTTCACGCCAGCCGGGGTTAAAAATGGCGGAATCGAGGCGGGTCATGCCGGCGACGTAGGGATAGGCTTCGGTCGTGACGTCGATGCTGCGGGCGCGGGCACCGCGGAGCATATCGATGGCTTCGAGCCAGGCGCGGCCGGAGCTGGAATTGATATGGACGACGTGGAGCGAGGAGCCGGTGGCGGCGGCATCGGCGATGACTTCCTGGAGGGAGTCGACGACGCCGGGGTCGCGGCGGCCTCCGCTACGGAGGTGGACGAAGATGGGGACCTTGGCGGCGGCGGAGACCTTGAAGACATCAAGGATTTCGGAGCGGCTGGCAAATGGGGTATAAGCGATGCCCATGCCGACGCCGAGCCCGCCGTCGCGGAGGCCTTGGCGGATGAGGGCGAGGGTCTTTTCCTGTTCGGCCTGGGTGGCGGCGCGGGTGGCGGCGGGGCCGCGGGGGAGCCAGTCGGAGTTATCGCCGACGGCGGCCATGCGGGTGGGGATGTGGCCGACGGTGGCACCGAAGTGGATGAGGGCTTTGCCCTGGCGCTCGGCGATCCAAGGCTTGACGGGGCTGACGCCGACTTCCATTTCGAGGGCGGTGGTGACGCCGTCGCGGGCTTTGTAGCGGTAGTTTTCGTCGGACTGGCCGTGAGAGTGGAGATCGATGAAGCCGGAGGTGACGACGAGGCCTTTCGCGTCGATCGTTTTGCGGCCTGGAAGGGGAGTGGGGCTGATGGCGGCGATGCGACCGTTGCGGATGCCGATGTGGCGGGTGGCGTCGAGCTTGGATTCGGGATCCATGGCGCGGCCATTGGCGATGACTAGATCGAACGGGGCTTGGGCTTGTAGTCCAAACGCAAATAGGGTGCCTATTGCTAGGCACCCTACTGTTTTGCCGAGGAGGTTACTCGACATCTTTGGTCCGCTTTTTGCGGTTTCGTTTGCGGGCCAACGCTTCTTTCGTGCGACGCTTTTCGCCCGGTTTCAGGTAGAAGGAGTGACGCTTGATCTCCTTGATAATATCTTCCTGTTGTACCTTGCGTTTAAAGCGACGTAGCGCGTTTTCGAGCGTTTCGCCGTCTTGGACTAATACTTCAGCCAAAAAAATTCACCCCCTCGGTGTGTGACTACAACGAGATAAGGATAGCAGAAAGCAGCGGGCCGGGGCGACGAGCGAATTGGCGGGACCGCGGCCCGAAGCGGATTGGGCCGTAATCCATTTATAATTCAATGATTTACGGGCGGAAACGAACAGAGCGAAGCTGGGTTCGTTTTTGCACGGTGGGCGTTTGTTGGTCGCCGCGTTGAGCGCTAGAGTATTGGCGGAAGGAGTGACCGCCTCCATCTTTGCCCGTCAGGTCCTCGGCGCCCCCCAGAAGTTGCCCCCCTCTGCTCGAATCGATCTTGACCAGATCACAAACTGATCATGCCGCGTGGCATGCCGATGGGCGGGACCTTCCTCATCCATGCCGTAGGCGCGTATATCGTGGAATAGGTTTAGGCACCGACGTTTTGCCCGCGGGGCCTGACCGAGCGCCACAAGCCCATGTTCGTCGGAGAGGCAGCGCAGTCGGGGCCGGTTGGTGATCAAGTTTTGTCGAGCAGGGCTGGTCAAGTTTTCGCGAGGGCCGAAGGTCAGGTTATTGCAGTGGTTCTGTTTCAACAGTCGGACCCAAAAGCCCGACCCAAGAAATCCATATACGGGCTGCTGGCAGCTTACGGGCCAAGTCCGTCGGCTGAAGAGATCGATGAGAATAGTCAGGATATGTTTCGCGACTTTGCAGAGGATGCTCCATGAATGCTCTGGTAATTGGTTCGAAGTTCTTGTTTCTCAGTTTTGGCCCGGAATTTCATTGATAGCGACGCCGAAGCCGGGAACGAATTGTTCTATCGCCGATCAGCCTCGCCGAAATCGTCTACCTGGCCGAGAAGAACAGATTGCCGGTATTTGCTTATGAAGAGCGGAGGACGGCGATTGCGGATCACGAGTACGTGATCGGAGAAGCATCTTTTGATGCTGCTGTTGTCGAGGCAATGCAGCGAGACCCACGGAGCGAGGTGCCGGATACGCCCGACCGGATCGTCGCGGCCACGCCTTTTCATTGTGGTGTTCCGGTCATCAGCCGGGATGGAAAAATCCGAGCGTATTCGGTGCGAACGATTGGGTAACGTCAGTGTCGAATGATTCTTTCGGTCTTCTGTCTCTGGGTTCGCTTTTTCTAAGCGGCGAGCGGAACCGTCGCGGCGGTCAGGATTTCGAGCAACTTTTCGACGTCGTAGCCCGGGGCGATTTCGGCCATAAGCTCCTCATTTAGAATCACTTCGGCGACCCAACGGGGCAATTCGTAGTTGGGTTCGCTTTTGGCCCGGTCGGCGTGAGCGAGTATTTCGGCCACAACTTCCGGAGGCGGCAAGGGATCGGCGGCGAGATTGGCGTCAGCGTCGCTATTGATCGGCTCTGGCGGCACGACGGGAAAATCCAGCCGGAGTTGTTTGAGCAACTTGAGATAGTTGGCATAGGCGGTCTGATGCGCTTTTTTATCTCGTTGCAGGGAGCGCCAGAGCTTATCTTTTTGCAGACCGCGCTCGTAGCTGAACAGTTGCAATTCGGCGTCCGAGAGATCGGGGTAAGCGCGTAAGGTCTCATCGATTCCGTGCTGCCTCGCGTAGGTTTCGAGGTTGATCGTTCGCTCTAGCTGAAAGAGTTCGACGCACATGTGTCGTAGCATCGACTGTTCCAAAGCCGAGTGCGGCTGGAACTGCCGCAAGTGCTTTTGATAGAGCCGGAGATACGCCGAACGGCAATCGGTGGAGAGCAAGGCGACGCATTCGGGTAGCTCTTCTTTATGAAGATGTAAATGCTCGCCGGTCGAGATTCCATTTAGGGAACTGATGTACTTCCCAATATCGGAGACTGGCCCGCGGCTTTGGGCCCCATTTTCACGGGCGACTTCGGCACGGCGCGCTTTCTGTTCCACGGTCATAACGACTCCTTTTGTTTCCGAAGAGACAAGTGCTACTTCGGCTAAAGGCTATCGTGGCGAGTGCACGCGTTCCGATGAACTAATCTTCATCGAAAACGATAACTTGCAATTTCAGAACGACTTCGGCGAGGCAGATTTATTTTCTCACCTTGTGACGCCCCCTTTCCGGGTACCCGAGCCCGGCACCCAGGGGTGCCGGGCTCGCTGGGCCAATTAGATACTACCGGTCGGAGCTTTTAGTCCGGCGGGGTGAACGAGTTGGGATCACTTTTTTTCTGAGGAGCCGCGCACAACGGACTCGCTTCGGCCCGGCAGG
>CANNLB010000450.1 GCA_947505565.1 Acidobacteriota bacterium
CCAGTTGGACTAGGTCCACGGCGACCAAAGACAGGGCCCGCAAGCAATGCACAGCAGCCGGGAAGCTCAAGGAACTCGACATGGATTGCCCAGGATCGCACGTTACGAAACGTTACCGGCCTGCCCTTGCGTGTTTGGACGGGGTTATTGCGGACCACAGTCACGGCCTCCCATTGCCCTGCCAACAGGTGATAGTCTGTCCCCTGACTAGCCATGGATATCCACCGTCGCGCCGCCTTTCGCCAACTCGCCGCCCTACTCGCCGCCTCCCCTCTACTCCGCGCCCAGCAGGACCCCTTTCGCGACCACACCCGTGTTCCCCGTCTCGATGAACTCCTCACCGCGTTCGACTTCGAACCCGTCGCTTTCGCCCGCATTCCCCGCGTCGCTTACAACTACACCGCCTACGGATCCGAAAGCGAGTTCACCCTCCGCCGCAATCGCGACGCCTTCGACTGGGTCGATCTCCTCGCCCGCTCCCCGAAGCCGCCGGAAATCGATACCGCCATCGAACTCTTCGGCCAAAAGCTAGCCTTCCCCCTCCTCCTCGCTCCCTCCGCCGCCCATACCCAACTGCATCCCGAAGGCGAACTTGCCACTTTCCAGGGTGCCACCCAAGCCGCCAAAACGCCGATGATTGTCAGCAATAACTCGACGTATGGCGTGGACAAAATCGCCGCCGCCGCGAAGGGCTATCTATGGTGGCAACTCTATCCTCGGCAAAGTCTCGACGATAGTAGAGCCTACCTCGACACCGCTCAAACTAATGGCGCTCAAGCCATCGTCGTCACCATCGATCAACAATCGGCTCACTACGAACGCCCCCTCCACGATCGCAACCTGTCCGACTCCCGCCCTCCCCGGCCGAGTAACATATACAACCCCTACCGCGTCCTCCAAAATCGTAACTGGTATACCTGGACTTACTTCGATCAAATCCGGCCCCTCGTCAAAGTCCCTCTCCTCGCCAAAGGAATTCTCACCCCCGAAGCCGCGCTGGCCTGCATCGACCGTGGCCTCGACGGCATTATCATTTCCAACCACGGCGGCCGCGCCATGGACTACTCCCCCTCCACTCTCGAAGTCCTCCCCGAAATCGTCGCCGCGGTCAATGGCCGCATTCCCGTCCTCATTGACGGCGGCTTCCGCCGCGGCACCGACATTCTGAAGGCGCTCGCCCTCGGGGCAAAGGCCGTCTGCCTCGGCCGCGTCCCCCGCTGGGGCCTCGCCGCCTACGGAGCCCCCGGCGTCCGAGGAATCCTGGCCATTCTCCAGCAGGAGCTCGTCCTGGCCATGGCCGAAGCTGGCTGCGCCTCCATCGCCTCCATCAACCCCTCCATTCTCCGTACCCGCGGGCCCCTGCCTACCGTCGCGCCTCCGGTGCTCCCGCCTCCGCCCCGCACTCCCTCGCGCGAACTCGTCAACGTCCTCGAGTTTGAAGCCATGGCCCAGAGCAAACTGCCGGTCGCCACCTTCGCCCTCATTGCCGGCAGCCAGCGAGCCGACTTCGAACGACTTACTTTCCGCTCCCGGCTGATGGTCGATTCCACGAAGCTCGATCTAACCACCAACTTATTCGGCCAAACTATGTTCGCGCCCATTCTGATCGGCCCCGCTGCGCACCAAACGCGCTTCCATCCCGAGGGTGAACTCGCCATGGCCCGCGGAGCCGCCGCCGCCCAGGCCACGCTCATCCTCAGTAGTCAATCCAGTTATCCCCTCGACCAAATCCCCGCCCCCTACTGGTTGCAAACAACCCTACTAGAAATCAAGCCTTCCCTTGGATCCCCCGTCACCGTCATCACCCTCCCCCCCAACCAACCCATCGACTGGGCCGCCCTCGCCCGTCTCCGCTCTCCCGTTGTCCTGAAGGGTCTCCTCCGCCCCGCCGACGTCGAAACCGCCATTGCCCGCGGAGTCAGCGGCCTCATCCTCTCCACTTACGGAACGCCTCTCTCCTCCATCGCCCTCCTTCCCGCCGTCGTCGCCACCGTCCAACGCCGCATCCCCGTGCTCATTGATGGCAGCTTCCGCCGCGGCACCGACATCCTCAAGGCGCTCATCCTCGGCGCCTCCGCTGTTGTCGTCACCCGCCCGCCGCTCTGGGGCCTCGCCGCGTACGGTGCCGAAGGCGTCCAAACCGTCATGGAGACGCTCCAGTCCGAACTCGCCCGCAACATGATCATGGTCGGCGCCGTCACGCCCCGGCAACTCCGGCCTGACATGCTCCGCCCCCCGCTCAAGGCAGCAGTTGCGAAATCGCGCTGACCACCTGCGCCGCAAGCGCCGCGCTGCCCTTCTCGTTGAAGTGCACTCCGTCGGCGTTATGATATTCCGGATGATCCCGGATCAACCCGAATAAGTCATTCACCGGCAGATTCTCCCGCTTCGCGAACGCGAAGACTAACTCATTCCGCCGCACCATCCGTCCCGTCTTCGGCAGTACCTTGTCTAAGTTGTTCCGCTCGCGCACGTCGGTCGTCGTCGCCAGCACAATCCGCGCCCCCGGAGCATCCCGCCGCAGCCGGGCAAGCATCGCCGGAAGCGCCGCCGCGTACGCCTCCTCGCTATATCCATCGCCATGCATCCCGTTGTTGAAATGGATGATGTCGAACTTGTGTTCTGCCAGCACCAGCCCCACCTGATCGAGCAACAAAGGGTCTCCCAGGCTCTTCGATGTCGTTAGCCGAGCCACGTAAGCCTTCCCCTGCAGCCCTGTCTCGACCTGTTTGCCGTAGCCCCGCGTAATCGAATCCCCCACCAGTAGCACCCGCGGCAGCCCTCGTTCGTTCGTATCGGGAATCCAAACGTCGAGCCATTCAATCTTCTCCCGCGAGATCTGCCCCGCCGCCGAAAAGCTCAAAACCGCCAACGCGAAAAGTAAAGTGGTACGTCGTTGCATCTCGCCTTATCTTAACGAGGTACCAACTCCACCCGCCGGCTTTTCGCCCGCCCCGTCTCCATCGCTCCCCGGCTCCGTTGGAATTGGTCCCATGATAAAAAGCGTATTGCCGGAGGGGTCGAGCAGGTCAAACGTCCGCGCGCCCCACTCCTCATCCTTCGGCGCTCGAAGAACCGCCCCCTTCGAACTCCATTCCCGGTAATAGGCATCGACGTCGTCGACATGAACGGACACGCACGCCCCCCGCCCGTGCCCATCCATCGGGCAATCCAGCGTAATCTCAATCGTTCCGCGAACCACGCCCAGTAGCCCCGTGTGCCCGTCCTGGGATGCCTCGAAAGTTACTCGAAATCCCAATTGTCCTTCTCGGAAACCTCACCTTAACGTCTGATCGGCCTGGATCCACAGCCTTTGGGATGCTTTGAGAGAGCGGCTTTGGACGTCACTCGCCCCACGTCGTGGGCTGACAATACTCTTTCTGCGATGCCAACAGGCTCACGAGCGCGGCGCCGGTGGCCGTCCATGGAGCCGCGCAAGGGCCCCGGCCAATGCGGATGGAATCCCGCCGAAGATATCGTTATGCGGCGCGGCGCTCGTAACGATGATGCAGTCCGCCGACTTCCGGCATCGCAATAACCCGCCCCATGTCCGCCGATTGGACGGGGCGAGGTTCCGGTGTGTCCTTCTCCAATCCCAGGTGCGTCCGGCTCCGATGATAGTAGTCCACGAAACTTTGCAGGTGACGGGACAAGCTCCGTTCGCCGAACACGATGACGTGGTCCAGGCACTCGCGGCGGATCGTGCCGATGACCCGTTCGACATACGCTCGTTGCCAGGGCAAATGCGATGCCGACAGCACTTGGTTGATACCCATGGCTTTGATCTGATCTACGAACTCTTTCGACTCTTTCGACTCCGGCAGCTTGGCACGCCTTGGCGGCATCCGGCGATACTCTTCCAATTCGCGCTGCAACTGCGCAATTGGCTCCGCGATTGATCGTGTTCCTTTTCGGCTCATTTCCAGTCGCCTCCCAGCGACTCTTTGAACCTCGTATGGCCCGAAAACTCGATCCGCCGAATCCCACGGCCAACCAAGGGTTACAT
>CANNLB010000451.1 GCA_947505565.1 Acidobacteriota bacterium
GGGCCAAGTACGCTTACTCGCCCCTCGCTGGCGAATTTTGACCGGCGATTCTACCCACGGCAAACAGCGAAGAACCCGAATAAGGCTCCTCACTCCGTTTCGGGCCCAACGCCGCAATACCCAACAATCGCTCCTTCTCTTATAAGGGAAGAAGTAGCTCCGACTTAGAAGCTTTCAGCCAGTCTCGATCCAACGTCCCCATCGGCTCTTGATACAGCCAGGACCCGCGATTATCCCAATAGACCGTCAACGGAGCTCCTGCCTTTGTAGTCGCCGCCACCAATCCCGCTGGCGCGGCGGCCCCCGGCCCAGAATATACCGCAACGAACCCCCGTCCTCCAGCACGATTCCTAACTCCTCCACATGCAGCGCCGCCCCTACCCGTCTACCCACCGTCTCAACCAACGGCCTCGTCTCGAAGATGTGCCGCACATCCTCCCCCAAACCTGCCAGCAGTTGCTCCGAGTCGTAAGCCTCTCGGAAAAACCTTCGATCAATCGCTCCTTTGCCCCAGTTCGCTCCCCGTTGCGGCAACACTACTGCTGTGATCCCGCCCGCCACGGGCGTAATAATCTTCGGCTGATTGTTCTTCGGATCTTCCACCAGGGTCAAAACCATCAAAACAATCGATACGCTCACCGCAATTTTCACCAGCCGCGGGCCCCGTTGCTTCAACGCATATTGCAACCCTGCCGGATCACGACGCCCACTCCAAACGCCCGCTGCACCAACACCACGTAGCCCAACGTCAACGGAAACCCCGCCATCATCACGATCGCGATCGCCAGCCCCAACTCGCTCTCCACGCCAACGAAAATCCGCGCCAACAACGCAATCAACAGAGGCGACAAAGCCAACCCGCTCCCATGTAGGGTCGTTCGAATCCTTCGCCGCTGGTCTGGATCCTTCACCACCCCGGCCTTCCAACCCAGCAGGAAAAAAAATAGGCTCACGATCGCCATCTGGACCGGCAACCGCAGGCCCAATAGGACGTACAACCCGTCCAAAATCCCCGCCCTGCCCATCGAACCCGCGTGTTCCAGATAAGGCATCGTACCCACCGCCGCCGCCACGCCGAGTACAGGCCCGAAAACTAGATACTTCAACCACGGCATCCGCCGCTCTAACGGCAGCGTAACTGGAAAAAACCAAGCGAATGACGCCATGCCCACCGGCCACGCCAACGCCAAAAAGGAATGCAACACCCGCATGCCCATCGAACTGCTCGCATATTCTCCCAAGTCCAACGCATGCGCAAAGCTTGCCATCATTCCCAGGAGCAGCCAAGCCACCCCATCCCGCGGACGCATCCAAGCCGTCCAAACTCCGATTACCAAACACAGCAGTGGCATCGCCACCGCCGCTACCCCGACAAACAGCCAACGGGTCCAAAGTACCTCCCCCGCTTCACTCCGCCCCAGCCGCCATCTCACCTCGCGCGACTCCCCGCCTCGGCTTACCGTCACTGTCATCTGGTCGCCCGGAAACCGCGTTGCCATCGCCCGGTCCAACTGCGCCGTCCCCTCAAACGGCTCCCCGGCCACTGCCATCAGCCGGTCCCCGCTTGCTAACCCCGTCCCCTCAACCACCGCCACTAGCGTCGGCCACGGCGCTCCCAGCCGAAATCCCAAAGACGTCTGGTTCTCCGGTCGCCATAACCGATCGAAGGCGTGCTCGATCAGCCCGGCCTGGTAGCTCAACAAAACGACCCCCAACGCGGCCAGCAAGATTCTCATGCTCCGTAATTATCCCTTGAATGCTAAGCTAAAGGTTGGTGCGGAACGGTAGCTCCATCCTCGTCGCCCTCGTGCTTTTCCTCTCGGCCGTCTCCACCTCCTGGTGCGCCGTCGATTGTGCAGCCAAGGCCCTCAGCCCTAAGTCTTGCCATCACCAGGAAACCGTCAAGGTCTGCGACGACCCTACCACCGTCGTCCCCGATGCCGCTCTTCAGACCCCAACCCTCTCCTTCGGGGCCGTCGTCACCACCTTCATCGCCTGGACCCCTTCCGCCCCATCCACCGTCCTTGGCATCCATACTCCCAGACCACCTCTCCGACTCTGATTCCTCTCCTCTTTCGGAAGTTTTGCCCCGAAACCCACGAATCAATCACTAAGAGGAAACTTGTATGCCCTTCGACCGTCGCGGCTTCTTCGGCCGCTTCTTCGCCTCGGCCGCTGTAGCGCCTGCCGCCGCCGCTGCTTCCGCCCTTCCTGTTGCCGTCCAAACTCTCGACGTCCCTAAGCTCCCTTATAAGCTCATCGATGGCGTCAAAGAGTTCACTCTCGTCGCAGAGGTTATTCGCACCTCCATCGCCCCCGGCCGCATCATCGACGCCTGGGGCTTCAACGGCTCCATCCCCGGCCCCATGATCGAAGCCAACGAAGGCGACCGCATTCGCATCATCGTCGAAAATCAGCTTCCCGAAATGACCGGCGTCCACTGGCATGGCCTAGAAATCCCCATGGAACTCGACGGCTCCGTCGGCCTCGGCATGGACCCCATCAAACCCGGCGGAAAGTACGTCTTCGAATTCACCCTCCGTCAGAACGGGACGTTTTTCTACCACTCCCATTTCCCCATGCAGGAAATGATGGGTCTCATTGGCATGTTCGTTATCCATCCCGCCAAGGCCCACACCCCCGTCGTCGACCGCGACTACGCCATCATCCTGCAAGAGTGGGACCTCAAGCCCAACAACCCAGTTCCCAACTCCCTCGCCATGGAGTTTAACTGGCTCACCCTCAACGGCAAGGCCGGTCCCGACACCACCCCAATCGTCGTCAAACAAGGCGAACGAGTCCGCATTCGCCTCGTGAATATGGGCATGGACCACCATCCTATCCACCTCCACGGCAATCACTTCTTCAACACCGGCACCGAAGCCGGCCGCCGCCCGGAATCCACTTGGTACGCCGAAAATACCATCATCGTTGGCGTCGCCCAAGCCCGCGACATCGAATTCGTCGCCAGTAACCTCGGCGACTGGATGCTCCACTGCCATCTCCCTCATCACATGATGAACCAGATGGTACCCATGGTCGGCCCCGACATGCACCACCCCGCCCACAGTAAAGTCCCTGGCTACCCCCAGGATATGTGGATCGTCGACGACGAAATCTACAACGACAAACCCGAAAACTACGGCCTCCGCAAAGGCTGGTCCGGTGCCATGATGGGCATGATGACCATGGTCCGCGTTGTCACCCCCGCCATGTACGACAAAATAGAGGCACTCCGGAAGACTCCACCCCCCATCACCCTGCCCAAAGGCGAAGCCCACAAGCATAACCACGAGGGTGTGAAGTAACATGAGTGTTTTTCTCCTGGCCCTCAACTTACTCGATCTCGAAAAACTAGCGCTCGCGCACAATCCTAACTTCCAGCAAGCCGAAGCCCAAGTCAAAATCGCCGAAGGCCAACGCAAACAAGCCGGCCTGTATCCGAATCCAACCATCGGCTTCAACAGCGAACACAACTCGCCCAACCCCAGCACCCGCTGGGGCTCGAACGGCGGTATCCTCGGCCAACGCATCGTCACCGGCGGCAAACTCGGCGTCGAACGCGCCCTCGCCGACCGCGAAATCGACGAAGCCCGCGCCCGCCGAGACCTCGCTCGCCTTGAACTTTCGGGCCACCTCCGTCGCCTCTACTACCAGGCCCTCGGCGAACAAAAACTCGTCGAAGTGCGGGAACAACTCTCGAAAACCGCCACCGAAACCGCCGATATCTTCCGCCAACTAATGAACACTGGGCTCGCCGATGAACCCGACGTCCTCACCGCCGATGTCGAGGCCCAACGCGCCGTCGTCCGCCTCACCCAAGCCCGCCAGGCGCAACTCCGCACCTGGCAGCAACTCGCCGTCCTCGTCCAGCAACCCCTCGCCCTCCAACCCCTCGACGGCAATTTCCTCGCCCTCCCGGAGGTGGAAAAAACGAAAGCTTGGGCCCGCATTGAAAACGAAAACCCGGAGTTCACCCTCCCCGGCATCA
>CANNLB010000452.1 GCA_947505565.1 Acidobacteriota bacterium
CAGGAGGTTCTGAACGTCTCGCCGGGTTGATTCGCTAACGGCGATGATGCGATCCGCGCGGATGAGGCCGCGGCGAAACCTCATGCGGTGGAGCCGATCTTGAGCCTCGTTACCAAAGCCGTAAACCAAGCTGGAGAGATCGTGAATGGTGACGACGTAGGGGCGCTGGAGGAACCAGGGGACGGTGTTGAGGGGAATATGGACGAGATCCGCTTTCACCTGGCGGAGGAACCAAGGGAAGGCGATGTTGTCGCGCCGGAAGCGGTCCGATTCGTCGTAAGGGAGGGCGCTGAAATTGGCGGGCAGGCTGGCCAATTCCGGCATGTCTTCGGACCGGGCGACCAGCCGAAACTCGAATTCAGAATCGATTTTCGCCATCGTGCGGACTAGATTTCGGATATAGGTTCCATATCCGAAATCTCGCCAGTGGCGGACATCAATTGCAATGACGGGCATTTGTGCTAGGCCCGCGCCAGAAGCCACTCGTAAAGGGGATGCTGATCGGTCAGCTGCGCCACTTTCGATCGAACAGCATGGATGGCCGGGGTAGCACCGTCGAGGCCGTGGGCGGCGACGGAATCGAGAACTTCAGTGATGAGGGCACCGACGGTGGTCATGTCCTGAGCATTGAAGCCGCGGGTGGTCAGGGCGGGCGAGCCGACGCGAATGCCGCTGGGGTTCATCGGCGGATTGACATCGAAGGGAATGCCGTTTTTGTTGACGGTGATGAAGGCTTCATCGAGGGCTTTTTCGGCATCCTTGCCCTTCACGCCTTTGGCGAAGACGTCGATGAGGGCGAGGTGGGTATCGGTGCCACCGCTGACGACGCGGTATCCGCCGGCGGCAATGGCGGAGGCCATGGCGTTGGCGTTTTCGAGCACTTGGCGTTGGTATTCAACGAAGGAAGGCTTGAGTGCTTCGAGGAAGCAGGTGGCCTTGGCGGCGATGACGTGAACGAGCGGGCCGCCTTGTTGGCCGGGGAAAACGCAGCGGTCGACGGCGGCGGCGTGCTGGCTGCGGCAGAGAATGAGGCCGCTGCGAGGGCCACGGAGGGTTTTGTGGGTGGTGGTGGTGACGATGTCGGCGTGGGGTACGGGGCTTGGGTAGAGGCCGGCGGCGACGAGCCCGGAGAAGTGGGCCATGTCGACGAGGAAGAAGGCACCGACGGAGTCGGCGACTTCGCGGAACTTCGCGAAATCGATGATGCGGGGATAGGCGCTGGCCCCGGCGATGATCATCTTCGGTTTGTGCTCGGCGGCGAGACGGGCGAGTTGCTCATAGTCGATGAGTTCGTCTTCCTGCTTCACGCCGTAGCTAACGACGTGATAGAACTTTCCGGAGAAGTTGAGTTTATGGCCGTGGGTGAGGTGGCCGCCGTGGGCGAGGTCCATGCCGAGGATGGTGTCGCCGGGGTTGAGCAAGGCCATGTAGGCGGCGGCGTTGGCTTGGGAACCCGCGTGGGGCTGGACGTTGGCGTGTTCGGCGCCGAAGAGTTCTTTGGCGCGATCGCGGGCCAGGTTTTCTACGACGTCGGCGTATTCGCAGCCGCCATAGTACCGCTTGCCGGGGTAGCCTTCGGCGTATTTATTCGTGAAAACGCTGCCGACGGCTTCGAGAATGGCTTCCGAGACAAAGTTCTCGCTGGCGATGAGTTCGAGGCGGCTATTTTGCCGTTCGGCTTCGTGCTGAATCGCCTGGTAGACGAGGGGATCGACTTCGGCCAGAGACCGGTTCATAAAGTTGCTCATTCCGTTATTCCGTTTGCTCCAAGATCCTGATTTTTTCGACGCGCCTAGCGTGGCGTCCGCCTTCGAAGCCGGTGGAGAGAAAAACTTCGACGAGTTCTTCGGCCAAGGGCGGGGCGGTGTAGTTGGCTCCGATGGCCAACACGTTGGCGTCGTTGTGACGACGTACAAAGGACACTTCTTCTGGATTCGTGCCGAGGGCGGCACGGATGCCTTTAATCTTGTTGGCGGCGATGGACATGCCGACTCCGCTGGAACAAACGAGGATGCCTTTTTCGAAGGCGCCATCGCGAACCGCGTGACCGACGGCAGCGGCGTAGTCCGGGTAGTCGGTCGACTCGGTCGAGGTGGTGCCGAAATCCGTGACGTCGTGCCCTTCCGCACGGAGCATATCGCGAAGCTGTTCTTTGAGAACGAAACCTGCGTGGTCAGAGCCGATAGCAATCTTCATAACCGCTGAAAACTAAGTTTAGCATGCTAAAATCGTATACTTCCCTATGTTTTGGAGCCAATTGTACGTCCCTACTCTGCGGGAAACCCCCGCGGAGGCCGAAGTGGTCAGCCACCAGCTTCTGTTGCGCGCTGGTTATGTTCGCCAACTCGCGGCGGGTATCTACAGCTACCTGCCGCTGGCGCAGCGCAGTTTGCTAAAGATACAGCAGATTATCCGCGAGGAGATGGACGCGATCGGCGGCCAGGAGATGCTGCTGCCGGCGTTGAATCCGGCTGAGGTATGGAAGGAGTCGGGTCGCTGGGACGTGATGGGCGACAACATGTTCCGGCTGAAGGACCGGTTCGGGCGTGAGCTGTGCCTGGGCATGACGCATGAAGAGGTGATGACCTCGCTGGCGCGGGGAGAGGTGCGGAGCTATAAGCAGCTTCCGCAGATCTGGTACCAGATTCAGACGAAGTTCCGCGATGAGCCGCGGCCGAAATCGGGCCTGCTACGGGTGCGGCAGTTTCTGATGAAGGACAGCTACTCCTTTGATTTGTTGCCGGCGGGGCTGGACGTTTCCTATGAGAAGCACCGGGTGGCGTACAACAAGATTTTCGAGCGCTGCGGGCTGAAGTTTATCGCCGTGGAGGCACATTCGGGGGCGATGGGCGGCAGCCAGTCGCACGAGTTCATGGTGGAATCAAACGCGGGCGAGGACTTGGTCGTCGTGTGCGAATCAGCGGGCTACGGGGCGAATCTGGAAAAGGCCGTTTCGCGACCGCTGGCCCCGGCGACGGCGGACGATGAGACCCCGCTCGAGCCCGAGGAGTTTCCGACACCGAACCAGAAGACGATTGCGGAGCTCGTGGCCTTCACTGGGGTGGCGGCGACGGGTTTGATCAAGTCGGTGGTTTACGTGGGCGATGAGAAGCCGTACTTGTGTCTGCTGCGCGGCGATCATCAGTTGAGCGAGACCAAGTTCAGCTCGGCGACCGGGGCGGTGGAAGTGCGCCCGGCGCATCCGGCGGAGATTCAAGACTGGTTCGGCGCGGCACCGGGATCGCTGGGTCCGGTGGGCGTGAAGAACATGCCGATTTTGGCGGACCTCACTTTGGAAGGGCGGCATAACCTGATTACGGGCGCGAATAAGGACGACTTCCATCTGCGGAACGTCACGCCCGGAGAAGATTTTACGGCGACGTTCCATGACCTGCGGCAGGTGGCCGAAGGGGATACGCACCTGGAGACGGGGGCCCCGCTGAAGATTGTCAAGACAGTGGAGATTGGCCACATCTTCAAGCTGGGCTACAAGTACTCCGAGTCGATGGGACTGAAGGTATCGGACCAGGACGGCAAGGAAGTGACGGTGATCATGGGAAGCTACGGAATCGGCGTGGAGCGGATTCTGTGTGCGGCGATCGAGCTGTTCCATGACGAAAATGGCATGTCGATGCCGGCTTCGATTGCGCCGTTCCAGGTGGTGATTACGCCGGCGAGTTATCTTGATCCTGCCGTTAAGGCTGCGGGGGAGCAACTCTATAAAGAGTGCAAGGCGCTGGGGCTGGACGCGTTGTTGGACGACCGCGACGAGCGGCCGGGCATGAAGTTCAAAGATGCCGAGCTGATCGGCATTCCGTATCGGATTACGATCGGCAAGAAGCTGCCGAATGGGATTGTCGAAGTACAGACGCGTCGGGGGCGGACCTCGGCGGATGTGGCGATTTCGGAAGCGGCGGCTCATGTGGCGCAGTTGATTCGCGGGTAGCGGATGCTGCGCGATCAGTACCCGGCGCTGGCTCGGT
>CANNLB010000453.1 GCA_947505565.1 Acidobacteriota bacterium
TTGTAGTCGACTTTGATTTGGTCGAGGCGTTTGGGGAGGTCGCGGATGTCCTGGAACTGGTAGTTGTAGGCGCCTCGGCTGACGTTTCGGTCGAGGAAGGTGGGTTGGGGGAAGATGTTGAGCATGGCCTGACCGAAGGGGTTGAGGCGGTTGGAGGGGATGACGTTGCCGGGGAAGGGGAGTTGGTTATTGGGGTCGCGGACGACGATGAGGGAGCCGTTTTGGTTGGTGGTTTGGGAGAAGTTGCCGGCGCGTTCAAGGGCGGTGGGCATGGTGGTTTGTTGAAGGCCTTGGGGTTCGCGGACGAGCCATTGTTCGCGGGCGTAGAAGAAGAACAGTTTGTCGCGATTTTTATTGAAGAGTTTGGGGATGGAGACGGGGCCGCCGAGGGTGGCGGTGAAAGTGTTGTAGCGATAGACGGGTTTCGAGATGCCGTTCAAATTGCTGAAGAAGTTGTTGGCGTTGAACATTTCGTGGCGCTTGAACCAGGAGGCGGAGCCGTGGAATTCCCTGGTGCCGGATTTCGAGATGATGGAGACTTGAGCGCCGGCGTTGCGCCCGTACTCGGCTTGAAAATTGTTGACGAGGACTTTAACTTCTTCGACGGCGTCCATGGAGACGGCGGTGATGGAGACGTTGACGTTGTCGGAATCGCTGGAGACCATGCCGTCGACGGAGACGGTGGAATCGGTGGAGCGGAGGCCGCCGATGTTGGGGGCGGAGGAGCCGATTTCGGAGCCGAGGGAGTTGGGGTCGGAGTTTTGGGAGACGCCGGGCATGAGGCGGAGGAGGGACATGACGTCGCGGCCGCGGGTGAGGAGGGTGCTCATTTGTTTGGAGTCGAGGAGGGCGGAGTTTTCAGCGGAGGCGGTTTGGACGACGGCGCGGCCGGCGGTGACGTTGATGACTTCGGTGGTGCTGCCGGGTTGGAGGGTGAAGGTGCCGGCGGGGAGGTATTCGTTGGAGGTGACGGTGATGGCTTTGCGTTCGATAGATTGGAAGCCTTGGAAGGAGATGCGGAGGGTGTAGGAGCCGGCGGGGACGCCGGGTAGGGTGAAGTTGCCGGTGGAGCTAGAGAGGGTTTTTCGGGCGTCGCCGGTGGTTTCGCTGGTGAGTGTGATTTGGGCGCCGAGGATATTGGCTCCGCTGGAATCGACGACGACGCCGACGATGGTGCCGGAGTTGAGTTGGGCTAAAAGCAGGGGGGAGATGCAAAGCGGGAGCCAAAATATTTTCGACATGATGGTAATGGATATAATATATTAAGCATCAGGAGTCAAGGGAATCGTGGCAGCGCAAGCAAAACCGGGAGTAGATAGCGTCCTGCGGGCGCGCTCCTTTCGCGAGGAGTTGGTGCTTCATTTGCAGCAGGACATCATAACAGGCGTTTTCCAGCCAGGGCAGCGGATAGTCGAACGGGAGCTGATCGCCCGTTTCGGAGTGAGTTCGATCCCGGTTCGGGAGGCGCTACAGGACCTGGAGAGCCGCGGCCTGCTGACGCGGAAGTTGAACCACGGGTATACGGTGGTGCAACTGACGTACGAGGACGCGCAGCGGATTTGCGAGTTGCGGCGGTTATTGGAGCCGAAGGTTGTGCAGTGGGCGGCCGAGCGAATTACCGGCGAGGAGGTCGAGGGGTTGGAGCGGCAGTTGGAGCAATTCAACGAGACGGTGCGAGGCGGGGATATGGCTGCGTTCTTTCACGCGGATCTGCGGTTCCACCGGCTGATTTGGCAGGCTTCGGGGAACCCGTATGCGGCCAAGTCGCTGGAGTCATCGATGGGGACGCTTTTTGCTGCGGGCTTAGCGAGGAACGAGCGGGATACGAAGGCGGAAAAGGCAGCGGCGATTGACCGGCCGGCTGAAGTGGAGAAGCACCGGCGGATGTTGCGGGCAATCAAGGCGGGGGATGGGGAACGGGCGGCGAGGGAGTTGTTGGAGATCGCGACGGGATTTGAGCGCCAATTCCTGCGGGACGAATAGGACGAGATGACTCGACGGGAACTGCTGGCGGTCTTGGCACTCGGCGCGCCGGAACTAGGGGGGCGCGGGTGCGTGATCCGCAGGGGCCGGACGGTGGAGGAGTGGGGAGATCAGGCGGAACGGCGGGATGTGTTGTCGTCCGCCAAACCGGTGATGACGACGCTGTTGTTTTTTGCGATTGTTGAGGGAAAGCTTCACGGATTGGAGGAACGCATCGGCGCGTTCGGATGGGATCTGTCGGAGAAGGACCGGACTATGACGTTCGCCCATCTGACATCGATGACCAGCGGCTATGGCCGGCCGGAGGCACCGGGGGAGGCTTGGGCGTACAACGATTTCGCGATCAACTTGTACCAGAAGACGCTGTTTGACCGCGTGTTTCGCGAGACACCGGAGGCGGTGGGCGCGCGCCTGGGGAATGCGCTGGGGTTGGAAGACGGACTAGCGTTCCGGGCGACAAATCGGCGTCTATCGGCGTCGGTTCGCGACTTCGCGCGCATCGCCGAGTTTTGGCGAAACAAGGGGAAGTGGAAGGGCCGGCGGATTCTGCCGGAGCGGCTGTTCGAGCGGTACTGCCGTCCGCAAACGAATCCTGGACTGTCGCAAACGGCGAAGGCGGAGACGAGCGACTATTTGAAGATCGGAACGTATGGCGGCGGGTCGGACCACTTTACCGAATACGGCGCGGGGATTTATGGGGGGAACTGGTGGTTTAACGGCATTGGAAGATTGCATCCGAAGGCGCTGACATGGCCCGATGCGCCGCGCGACACGTTCATGTCAATCGGGGCGGGAGGCAACTGCGCGATGATGATCCCGAGCCGCCAACTGACGCTGGTCGCCATGGGCGCGAACTGGGGCAAGCTGGAGCCGGGGAATGCTGATTCGCTGACGAATCAGCACATCGTGAACCGGGTGAGAGAGTAATGGCGCGAGCGATCCTGCTGGTGCTTTTGTTTCTGCTGTCATGGATTCTGTATCTGGATCGGGCAGCGATATCGACGGCAAAAGATCTTGTTTCGAAGGATTTAGGATTATCGAACGATGCAATGGGGGTGGTGTTCGGCGCCTTCGCGCTGGCCTATGCGTTGGGGCAGATTCCAGCGGGGTGGTTCGCGGACCGGTTTGGGCCGCGCCTGACCTTAACAGTGGTGGTGGCGTCCTGGAGCGTGTTCACGGGATTGACAGGATTGGCGCCTGAGTTTGCGACGCTAGTATTGATCCGGTTCCTGTTCGGGTTGGCGGAGGCTGGCGCGTTTCCGGCGTCGGCGCGGGCGTTCTACACATGGCTGCCGCCGGAGCAGCACGGCCGGGCCAACGGCATCATATTCTCCGGATCGCGGCTGGGGGCGGCGCTGTCATTCCCGATTCTTGCCGGATTGCTGGATGGATTCGGATGGCGCGTTGCCTTCTATGTGCTGGGGATTCCGGGGCTGCTGTGGGCGGCGGTGTGGTGGGCGTGGTTCCGCGATAAACCGGCGCCCGTGGCAAAGACGGTGAACCGGCCGCTTGCCGAGATCTTCCGCTCGCGCGCCATGCTGCAATTGATGGGGCAGTATTTCGCCAGCAATTTCACGTTTTTTCTATGCCTGTCGTGGATGCTGCCGTACCTGATGGAGCGCTACGATCTGACCCGCGAGCGGGCGTCGTGGTATTCGATGACGATCCTATTGGTGGGGGCAACGGCGCAGTGGGTCTCGGGTTTCCTGACGGACTGGCTGTACCGGGTTGCGCCGCGATGGAGCCGAAGAGGACCGGCGTTGGGGGGATTTGTGCTGGCCGCGACGGCATTGGCATTGTTGACACAGGCGGGCACGGCGGAGATGGCGGTGGCTCTGTTCACACTTGCGACGTTTGGAACGGAGATGACGATCAGTCCCAGCTGGGCGTACTGCATCGACATCGGCGGCGGGCGGGCGGGATCAGTATCCGGGGCGATGAACATGGCGGGCAACCTGGGCGCCTTTGTGAGCGCGAGCGCGTTCCCGGCCCTGGCGCG
>CANNLB010000454.1 GCA_947505565.1 Acidobacteriota bacterium
TGGCGCGCCGGAGGTATGCGCCGTGTCAACGGTTTTGGCGTCCTCGCTGTTTGATCCGTGGAGTTTCCAGGACACTCGCCGGGTCGCAAATCCCGAAGTTTCGGACGGAGATGTAACCCTTGGTTGAACTTGGGATGCGGCGGATCGAGTTTTCGGGCCATACGCTAGATGCGACCCGCCTTCGGCAGCAGTGCCGCCGGTTGTCCGCGCAAGATTCCGCTACGCCGCTGAAAGAAGTTCCCGGACTTGCGGAGGGCGAGATCGTTTTGGGACATTGCCGCACGCAAGACGGAGTCGTACGGCAGCCCCTCGTCGCCGAACTTCCGCATCCATGCTAGCGACTGCTCGTGGAGTCGCTTCTGAACGCGGGCACTTTCGCGATCTCCATAGAGGTTCCGCAGTTCCCAAGGGTCGCGCTCGCGATCGTAGAGGCAATTCCAGGAGAGGTTCTCGGGATGCCGGAAGTAGGCGTTGCGATAGAGCGCGTCGCCGCCGGGTTGGCTGGTATCGAAGGCGTAGGTATGCCGACGGGTGTAGACGCCGCGCCAATCGAGGTTCAACAAGAAGAGGGGTACCGATTCAACGGTCTTGTCGGCGCCGCTCCGGATGGCTTCGGCGAGATTGAGGCCCTCGCTCGAAGCGGGCACCTTCAGCCCCATCAAGCCGAGCAGCGTCGGCATTAGGTCGAGCGTTCCGACGAGCAGGTCACTCGCTCGGGGACGCAGTCGGCCGGGGTAGCGCATGAGCAGAGGCACTCGGATGGACTCGGCTTCCGGCCGCATTTTGTTATGGCGGAGCCCATGCGAGAGTAGGGTGTCGCCGTGATCGGAGGTGAATACGACGATCGTGTTTTCGGCGAGTCCCTTCGCGGCCAGCTTTTTCATGAGCTGGCCAAAGGCGCGGTCGAGGGTCGTACACATGGCCATGTGTCCGCGGTAGACGAGGCGATGGGAGGCGGTGTTTTCGCAGTTGCCCCGCACGCGAATGGCTTCGGGATCATAGAGGCGGAGGGCGTCTTCGGGCGCGCCATACTGATCTTCCGGCCCCTTCGCGGGTGGATTGACGGGAGCCCAGTTATGGGGTGGATGCCAGGAGAGGAAGAGCGCGAAGGGATCGCTGCCCTGGCGGTCGAGGAACGCTTCGGCTTGTTTTGTCTGGGCGTACGGTTCCCAGTCGCCATAGCGCTGGCGCTGGCCTTTTTCGTCCCAGTAGTAGGCGCGGTTTTCGTCGAAGACGACCGTGCAGTTATTCGATAAGAACGTTTCGTCGAAACCGTATCGATCTTCGCCGGCGGGAATGGGGCGGACGCGATCTCCGCCGTAGAGATGCCATTTGCCGATGTAACCGGTTCGGTAGCCGGCGTCGCGCAACACTTCGCCAAAGTACTGGCCGCGTCCGGGGAGCATGCGGATGTCGTTTTCGATGGCTCCGTTGCGCAAGGGGTGTTGCCCCGAGAGCAGGATTCCGCGATACGGAGTACAGAGCGGCGAGTTCGCCACGCAATGGCGGAAGCGCACGGATTCGCGCGCGAAGGCGTCGAGTTCGGGAGTTATGATTTGGCGGTTGCCGGACGAGCCGAGCATGTCGTAGGACTGCTGATCGGTGAATACGAACAGCAAGTTCGGGCGCGGGGGGGGCGGCGGCAGGGCGTTGCCGGCGGAGAGGGTGGTCGAGAATTCCCGCCGGGTGAGGTTGGCTTCCACGTTAGAAATCCATGCGGAACGCCAGTTGTCCGCTGCGCGCCGGCCGGGCGGAGTTGATGACGCCGAAGGTTGGCGCGCCGACCGAGCGGCCCGGCAGGTTGAAGTTGGTCTGGTTGAGCAGGTTGAAGAATTCCGCGCGAACTTCGGCGCGCCAGTTCTCACGGATCGGAATTCGTTTGGCGAAGGAGCTGTCGATGTTGACGAGTCCGGGGCCGTTCATGATCCCGCGGCCGGAAGTGCCGAAGCGGAAGGGTGCGGGGGTGGCGAAGGCGGCGGTGTTGAACCAGCGCAGCAGGGTCCGCTCGCTCTCGGGCAGACGCGGCTGGCCGATGATGTCCGCGCGATTGGCGCCGGGGGTGAAGGCGTTGGTCTCGTTCACGAAGCTGAAGACGGTGAAGGTGGGACCGGATTGCAGACTGCCGATTAGACCGGCCCTCCATCCCCCGAAGACTCGCGTTAGCCAGCCTCGGTTCTGGAGGAAGGGCAGATCGTAGACTCCGCTGAGAACGGCACGGTGGCGAATGTCGCTTCCGGACGGGCCTTTGTCGAGCCGTCGGTTGTAGAAGTTCATATAGGAACCCGCGTCGCCGATTTCGCTGAAGGATTCGACATCGTCGAGGAAGCGTGAGAAGGTGTAGTGGGCCAACAAAGACAAGCCGCGCGAGTAGCGGCGTTCGACCTTGACGAAGCCGCCGTGATAGGAGGAGCTTCCGAGGGCGGGATTGATGAGGGTGACGTTGGAGAACTGGGGGAACGGACGGCGCGCCTGCGCATTGCCCGGGCCCATGAGAGCGGGCGGCACCTGATTGATGGGGAGGTCTGGAGCGGTGAGCTTGCGGCTCAAGTTGCCGATGTAGCTGACTTCGACGAGGAGGTTCGGGATGAGCTCGTGTTGGATGCCGAGGTTGTACTGATAGGAGACGGGCACGGGGCGGTTGCGTTCAAAGAAGGTGACGGCGGTATTGGTGGCGGCGCCGGGCGGGACGGCGCCGAAGCCCGCGCCCAATTGATCGACGGGCACGCGGCTGACGGCGGGGAATCCGTTGCGAAGGGTCATGGCTGAGGCGATGCCGATCTGGGTGGTGGTGATGCGTAGATCGGTGGAGAAGCCGAGCGCGGCGGCAGTGCCGACGATGGAGTTGACGGCCGAGCCGTAAATGAGGCCGCCGCCGCCGCGAATGACGGTGCGGGGGAGCAGGTTCCAAGCGAGGCCGGCGCGGGGGCCGTAGTTGTTGCGGTCCAGGTCGAAGGCGGTGCGCGGTACGCCGTTTCGGCCGGCGAAGGTGATGACTCCGGGGGTGCGCGAGACGGGATTGATCGCCGTCATGTCGAAGGCGTTCATGCGGTTGTTGTCTTCGGTGCGCGGCGTGGTGGCTTCCCAGCGCAGCCCGAGATTGAGGGTGAGCTTGTCGGTGATGCGGTAGTCGTCTTGCACATAGAAGCCCCAATAGGAGGCCCGAGACAGGATGGCATCCGGCCGGATGGTGTTGGCCGAATCGACTTCCCCCAATAGAAAGGTCGCGAAGCCATTGCCGGTGCCGGCGATGCCGGGGCGAGCGGTGAGTTGGGGTCCGATGCTGAAATTGCCGCTGGACGAGGTGTCGGTATCATCGTTAAAAATACCGAGGCGAACCTCCATGCCGAACTTGACGGCATGCCGTCCGCGGTACCAGGAAATCGACTCTTGAATCTGATAGTCCAGCAGCGGGTTGGAGAAGCGGTAGGGCGCTCCGCCTAGCCCTTGAAAGCCCGCTACGCCGATGATCGGAAAACCGGCCGCGGAGACACCGCGTAGACCGAGTTTGCCGGCGAAGTCCTCATCGCGGCCGTAGCGGTAGTTGGCGAACTCGCGGCGGACGAGGCCCCAGCGGAAATCGCTGAGGAGGCTGGGTCGGAGGTTGGATGTCCAGGAGCCGAGAATATTGTCGATCCGATTCTCGGTGATGCTAGCGAGGGGATCGGCCTGGGGCTTGCCGGTGACACCGGGGTTGTCCTGGTCGGTGCCGGCATAAAAATAGCGAACCATCAGTTGATTGCGGCTGTTGATTTGGTGGTCGCCGCGCGCGACGATGATGTTGCGGTTGAGGGAGGGCCGGGTGTTGAGCGTGAAGTTATTCGCGCCGGTGACGGTGCCTGGCAAGTTCGGTTCGGGCCAGAAGGCCGCGGTGTTGCGGGCGACTAAATCGATGCGCCCGGAAGGGACGACGTTGTTGGGGAAGGGGAGTCGGGTAGTACCCTGGGTGGTGGCTGGGTCGAAGATCAGGA
>CANNLB010000455.1 GCA_947505565.1 Acidobacteriota bacterium
GGCACCGGCGCTTCGCTCGGCGACTGCATCGTCGACAGGTCGAGCTTCTGGCCGTTACTCAGCTCCACCATGCCTTTAAGGCGGTACGACGTATCTTCGGCGAAATCGTTCATCCCGGAGATGGAATTGAACAGCGTCACCATCATCAGGTACGGCGTCCATTTCTGCTGCACGAACACGTTGAAGTTCAGAACTTTATTCTTCACCGCGTTGCCGTTTTCGCCTAGCGAGTTAACCTTCACGTTCACCGGAATCATCCGCGCTTCTTCGCCGAGCACGCCCATAATGCCGCTATGCCGATCCTGCCGCAGCGCCCCGACGATCTCGGTGGCGTTCGCAAATTTGTTCGGCTGAAAGGCCGACGAGAGTACCATCAGCACTTCGCCCTTGCTCATCGGCATGCTCACCGGGCCGAGGTTGAAGAATGGATGGCCGAAGCCGAGCACGCGTTTTCCGTCATTGTAGGTCACGGTCCCTAGGCCTGTCATGCTCATGTCGCCGCTCACGAGCACGCCCGCAATGGCGTCGCCCGGTTGCAGCGCCTTTTCCCAACCCAGCGCCGGCTTGGCCGCCTGTAGCGCGGCCGAAGCCCCGCCCTGCACTGGATTCAAACCCATCTGGCGGAACATCGGGCCAAACTGCGTCAGCACCTCGGTCTGAAAGCCACTCAGCGTCAACGGTGTTTCGATGGGCACCATGTACGGCGCGCTCATCACCTGCTGCATTTCGCTCGGCACCGAAAGGCGCGCCTGCTGCGAACCGCCCTGCGGCAGTCGCGCGTCGGAAGGCCGCGTCTGGTCGAAATCGTTAATCTCCAGCATCAGTTCAATCGGCGTGATGCCGCAAATCGCATCGGGAGAGAAGACGCTGAGCCGCAACGAAACCGCGCCCATCATCTTGCCATCGATATAAACAGGGCTACCGGACATGCCGCCGGCGACGTTCGTCCGCTGCGCTTTACCGCCCATTTTGCCAATGATAATGTCCTGCTTCGGCCCCCACGCGTTCTTCCAAACGCCAATGATCTCGATCGGGACCGCCTCTGGCTCGGTGCCTTCGAACACAGTCCAGGCTGTGGCCTGCATCCCCTTCTTCACCTGGCCGATGGGAAGGATGTCGACGCGACCAGCCCGGGGCTTGGGCATATCTGCGGACTGAGCCAAGCTGGCGCTGGCGACCACTCCGAGCAACTCTCGTCTTGTCATAAATCTAGTTACCAGTGTAGACGCCGCCGGGCCTACGCTTGGCGGGTAAACTTCTTACCGGAAAATAGCGCCAAGTTCGCCATGTGCGGACCAGCCACCGCCGCCGCGGCAATCTCCACCGTGCAGTTCGGATCCTGCCGCGTCTTCATGCAGTCGAAGAAGTTCTGAATATGGGGTTCCATCGGCACCGGCGCCTGCGCCTGTTTGATCGGCGCGGCGTCTCGCTTCCACGGTTCTTTGTAAACGGCGTAGCCGGAATCATCCAGCACCATCGTCGCTTCATCGCCCTGAAACGTGATCGACCAGCCGTTCTGATAGGCGTTGGCGTAGTCGAGCGTCCACGTCACGAGCATCTTGGGATATTCGAAAATTGCGGAAAAAACATCCGGGTGCTCGGCCCCCTTCATCTTCGCCACGTAGCCCGCCGCTTGCGCCGCCAGCGGCGACGTGTTCTGCGTGAACCACTGCGTCACATCCATCAGATGCGTCCCTTGGTCGGTCATGTTCCCGCCGGCGTAGTCGAAGAAGTACCGCCAATTGCGATAGCGCATCGGTTCGAGTTCCCGCTTCGGCGCATCGCCCAAAAATGCGCGCCAGTCTAATGAACCGGGCAGCGGGCCGTTGTTGAGCTCCTTCGCAATGTTCCAGTTCCACTGCGGCTTGACGAGCGTGATCTGGCCCAGCGTCCCTTCGTCCACCAGGCGCTTGGCTTCGATCAACGCCGGGGCGCTGCGGCGTTGCATCCCAATCTGCACCACTTGCTTGGAAGCCCGCACCGCGTCCACCATGATCTTGCTCTGCTCGAGCGACTTCGACAGCGGCTTTTCGAGATAGACGTCCTTCTTCGCTGCCAATGCCGCCTGCAACATCGGCCAATGCTGATGGTCCGGGGAAGCGATCACCACGCAGTCCATCTTCTGGGCCAGCAACTCCTGATAGGCCGTAAAGCGTCGCGCCTCCGGCGAAATCGCGGCGGCCTTGTCGAGATTCGGACCGTAGATATCGCAGATCGCGACGCATTGCGCGCCGAGCTTCTGAAATCGCTCCTGCAGATAGCGGCCCCGGCCGCCCGTGGCAATTACGCCGAACGTAATCTTCTCATTGACCCCAAATAAAGAAGTGGCGGCCCAAGCCCCCATAAACTCTCGTCGATTCGACATAGCGGTTACTCCTTGCGGCAGCAGAGCACGCGGGAGGGATAGCCGCTTTGCCAAGAGCTCTGATCACCGACGATCGTAAAATCCAGGCTTTCGATGAGGGCTGGCATGCTGGCCTCCACTTGGCGGCCCCAGAAAGACGGTATCACGCTCGCCGCCACCTGGTACGCCTTGTTGAATACGTCGGAGTTCTGGCCGATCAAGATGGTCGTGAACATGCCCCTCGGCCGCAGCACCCGTCGAATCTCTTCAAGCGTGCACAGGACGTCTTCTGTTCCCAGTAGCTCGAACAAATAGCAGCAAAAGATCGCGTCGAACGATTCATCGCGAAACGGCAGATGCCGCGCGTCCACCGCATGGCAGTGCGTCTTGGCCGAAGGATATTGCGCCCGTACGCTACGCTGCGTCTTCGCTGCCATGCGCGGTGATATATCAATTCCCAGCGTCTGCCCGCTCCCGTTGTTGCCCGCCAGCCGACGGAACATTTCGCCAGAGCCGGTGGCGATTTCCAGAACACGCATCCCGTCAGTTACCCCGCTCATCTTCAGGGCCGATTGGTGGGCGTTGGAATGGAAAAAATAGGTGGAAGCGGGGTAGACTCCGGCTAGAAGGTCGTACATCCGCCGGGTGCGATCCGCGATCGTGTCGTGCAGGCGAGAGTGGGGCTCGGCCCGCGCCGCCCTGAGGGGTCCAAATTCCAGTTCGTCAACAGGAGGCTGCATGCAAGGGCATTCGTAGCTTCATCCTAGCAACTTCAGCGCGAGGCCGGAAACTCGATCTCCGTTTTGGTGCCTTCGCCCTCCCGACTGTCGATCTCCATTCGGTAATCGTCCCCGTACAGAACCTTCAGCCGTTCGTTGACGTTGCTCACCCCGATGCCACTTTCGAACATCGTTGCCAGTTTGGCCTCCGGCACTCCCACCCCGTCATCTTCGATCTGCAGCTTGATCCGGCCGTTGACGAATTGGGCCGCCAAGCGGATCCGTCCACCGCCGATTTTACCCGCAAGCCCATGCTTAATGCTGTTTTCAATAATCGGCTGAATCAACATCGCCGGCACCAACTGGTCCAGCGTCTCCGGTTCCACGATCCGCTCAAACCGCAGCTTATCCCCGAACCGCGTCATTTCGATCGACAGGTAATCGTCGATAAACGACAGCTCATCCCGTAACGGCGTCATCGCGTCACTCTTCTTCATCAGCCGCCGCAGAATGTTCGATAGCTTCACCACCACGCCCCGCGCCTGGTCCGGATTCGTGCGGATCAACGCGTTCACCGTGTTCAGTGTATTGAACAGGAAATGTGGATTGATCTGGCTGGTCAACGCGTGCAATCGCGCCTCGGTGACCAGTCGCTGTTGCTCTTGCAGCAGTAGATCGGTTCGAATCGTATTCCAAATTTTCAGCGGGAGCGCGACGGCGAACACCGTGGTCGCACAGATCAGCGCCTCCGACCCCCAGTCCGGATCGGTCCAACTCGCGTAGATCGAATAGAAAAGCCGATCCTCCACAATACGGTCGATCAACCATCGCAGCAGTTCCGCGAATAGAATCGTCAGCAGAAAAACCAAGTGAAAGGCGGTCACCCGCGTATCGTACTTTC
>CANNLB010000456.1 GCA_947505565.1 Acidobacteriota bacterium
CGGCACCACCAACAGCTCCACCGGCTTGCCTTCCTTCTCCGCCACCGTTACCACCCGCGAGAACAACTCCTGCTCGTATGACCCAAACAACTGCTCGTTCTGCAGTTCGAACTCGCCCGCCCCCGATGACATCGGGTGTACCGTCATCACCACCACGTCATGCCGACGCAGGTTCGTCTTTTCGAGAATCCGTTTGAAGTGCTCCAGGTTGTTGTAGTCTCGCACCGCCACCAGAATGCATCCCGGTCGCGCGGCCAAATGCGCCGTATCCACGTGCGGTTGGTGCTCCAGGTTGAACTCTTCCAGGTTGTCGGTCTTCGAGTCTTCCACCCGCCGCGTCCGCCGCGCGTTCACCCGCTCAGAAATCAGAAACATCACAAATAGCAAAACCGTAAACGACACGCCGTAGATCGTCGCAATCTTCTTCGTGAACAGGTTCGCAATCGCCACCAGGAACAACATCAACACCGTCGCGCCCAGACCGACCGGAATCTCGCGCTTCCCCCACATAAAGTTAAACGGCGTCTTGTACTCCTGGTCATGCCGCTGAAACCGCAGCGCCAGTACGCCCATGCCCTTCAGGAAAAAACTCCATACGACGCCAAATGCGTAAGCTTCGCCCAGCAGATAAACGTCTCCCTTACTCCCGATAATCGTGAGAATCTGCAAAATCGCAATCATGTTAATAATGCGAAAGGTCGTCCCGAATCGGACGTGGGGCTTTCGAAACCAGCTCAGCAAAACTCCGTCTTCGGCCACCCGGTTCAACACCCCGTTGGCGCCGATCAGCGAAGTGTTCACCGCGCCCGACAAAATCAACCCGCCCACGATCACGACGAAAATGTGAAAGCCCAGTTTCATCAATTGCGGGCCTTCCAGGTTCATCGACATACCGCCAATCAGGTTGTCGTAGTACTGCGGCCGCACCGCATCCGGGATAATCATCACGGCCAAAATCGAAATTACGCCCGTCGAAAGCAGCGCATAAACGCAGACGATGTTCGCCGTGATGCGCAGATTCTTTAGCTTCGGATAGGCGATCTCTCGATACACCTGCGCCAGAGTTTCAAACCCGCTCATCGCCAGCAGCGAGTGACCGAATGCGACAATCAACATCGCCGAACTGATACTAGGCCAAAACGTCCCTTCCAGCCAGCCGAGCGAATGCTCGTTCAGCGTGAGGTTCGCGTGCGTCGGCATCGGAGGCAGCGGAGCCCCGCCCCGCAGAACCAGCGTGATCACCGACCAAACAATCAAGATCAACACCATTACGGTGGTAATCTGCATGATCCGGAGCGCATGCCCACTCGATTCGTGGATGCCCTTCGTATTGCTTCGCCAAAAATAAAGCGTCACCGCGATCCCAAAAAACACCGAAAAATAGTTCGGGTTCACATGCAGCGGATGCCCAGCCATCTCGCTCATCTCGTTTAGTAGTCGGCCAATATACTGGCCCGCACTCACTGACGAAATTGGCCCCGTCAGAATGTAATCCACCACCAGCGCCGATACCGACAGCTTCGCCATGTTCGGGCCGATCGAATCCCGCACCACCACGTACACCCCGCCCCGGACGAACATGGAGCAGCTTTCCATGTAGATCGAACGGACCGCGAACGAGAATAACATCACTGCAAAAACAAACCAGGGAGCCGATTTGCCGATCGCTTGCTCGGTAATGCCGCCGACGTAAAACATCGTCGACGCCAAATCGCTGAGTACAATCGCCGCACCCCGCCAAAACGAGATAAACGATAGAGCTACCGTGGTGGCAACAACAACCCGACTGCTGGTCGTTGCTGCCTGGCGTTCGGAGGGGTCAGGCATTCCAGTTACGATAATAGCGAATGGACGACGGCTCTGAAATCACTTCCGCGCTCCGCGCCGCCGGCTACTCAGCCTGGCTCGTCGGCGGATGCGTCCGCGACCTCCTCCTCGGTGTCCCCCCGAAGGACTACGATGTCGCCACCAGCGCCCGCCCCGCCGACATCGCCCGCCTCTTCCCCCACGCCATTCCCGTCGGTGCCCACTTCGGTGTCATGCTCGTCGACGGCGTAGAAGTCGCCACCTACCGCACAGACGGCGCCTACGCCGACGGCCGCCGTCCGGAATCGATCCAATACGAAACTAACCCCGCCGCCGACGCACAGCGCCGCGACTTCACGATCAACGGCCTCTTCCTCAATCCCGTCACAGGCGAAATCCTCGACTTTGTCAACGGCCGAGCCGACCTCGCCGCCGGTATCATCCGCGCCATCGGCGACCCCGTCGCCCGCTTTGCCGAAGACCACCTCCGCATGCTCCGCGCCGTCCGCTTCGCCGCCCGCCTCAACTTCCAACTCGACCCCGCCACCCTCGCCGCCGTGGACCCAATCGCTATCCGCAAAATTTCCGCCGAACGCGTCTTTGCCGAACTCACCCGCATTCTAACCGACGGCAATGCCCACCGCGGCCTCGAACTCCTCGATCAGTCCGGCCTCCTCGCCGAACTCCTCCCGGAAATCAAAGCCATGCAGGGCGTCGCCCAGCCCCCCGAATACCATCCTGAAGGCGACGTCTGGGTCCACACCCTCGGCATGCTCAAACTCCTCGGCTCCGCTGAACCCGCGCTCGCCTGGGGCGTCCTCCTCCACGATGTCGGCAAGCCCGTCACCCAAACGTTCTCCGATCGCATCCGTTTCAACGGCCACGACCGGGTCGGCAGCGAGATGGCCCGTGTCATCCTCTCCCGGCTCCGCGCCTCGTCGGACTTAATTGAACATGTTCAATATCTGGTCGCCGATCACATGAGGTTTCCTGAACTTCCCAAAATGAAGCCCAGCACCCTGAAGCGCTTCCTCCGCGCCGAACACTTCCGCAGCCTGCTCGCCCTCCATCGTCTCGACTGTCTCGGCGGTGGCGGCCGCCTCGGTACCTATGAATTCGCCCAGCATCAACTGGCCAACCTGGCCCCCGACGAACTCCGCCCCGTTCCCCTCGCCACCGGCCGCGACGTGCTCGCCCTCGGCGTTCCTGCCGGCCCGCGCGTCGGCTCGCTCATCCGGTCTCTCGAAGAAGCGCAGCTCAACGGCGAACTCTCGACCCGCGATGAAGCCCTCGCCTGGCTCACTCAGCAAGTTTCGGCGCCAACATCCACTTAAGAACGCCCCGCGGTCGCACTCCCAACGAGGGCACATCCACACGCACGATCGTCCCTTTCTTAAAGTCCACCTGCAACTCCGGCACCCCCAGCAAGTACCCGGCCAGCAGCCCCATCGCCGGTTCATGGCCCACCAGCAGCAAGGACGCGTCGCCCTTGTAGAGGCGAATTTCTTCCCACGTCTCCCGCGCCACCGCCGACGGAATCAGCGTCTTCGTCGTTAGAATCTCGCCCTCGTGCTCCAGCACTTTGGCGGCGATCTCTGCGGTCTCCTGCGCTCGTTTGAACGGGCTCGACAAAATCCGCACCGGATCCAGGCCACCGCCGAAGGCCCTCCGCAGCAACTCGCGCAGCTTTCGAGCGCCCTCGCTCGTGATCGCGCGGTCAGCATCGGCCAAGCCCGGACGGAAGTCCTCGGCTATAGCATGGCGGAGCAGGTAGATCTGCATGGTAGCTTGTCCGATTCTATTTTGTCATACTCAGAGCCTTGCCCCTCAGTCCAGCACAATTGCAGCGAATCGCCATCGTCGCCGCCGGCGGAGCGGTCGCAGCCAGCCTCTGTTCCATCGCCGTCGCCCAGATCCTTCTCGGGCTCGCTACTGCCCTCGCCCTCTTCCAATGGAAAAACCGCCGCTTCCCCCCCATCGGTTGGTCGCTCGCCGCCTTCGTCTGCCTGTCCCTGCTCGCCGTCGCCGCCAGCGATAACCCCGCCGCCGGGCTCCCGCAACTCCGCAAGTTCTTTGTCTATCTCATCCTCTTCGCCCTCGCTTCCGCCCTGCGCCGCTGGCTCGAAGTGCGTTATATCCTTGCCGGTATCGCCGT
>CANNLB010000457.1 GCA_947505565.1 Acidobacteriota bacterium
GCCGCCCGGCATGCTTTCAGGCTCATCCCAGAGAAAGCCTGACACTCGGCCAAAGTGGCCGGACCGATCCAGGAGATATAGCGGTCGGCCAGTTCGGTCGGGCACTCCGCATCCGAAAGGGCGAATCGCTCCAGCGGATTCGGCGACCAAAGAACATAGCTGTGGCGCTGCTGGTCGATCCGTCCATTCGCGGCGACCCGACAGCTCTTGCCCTCGGCCTGCCGCAAGCCCAAACCGAACGGCAGCGTCGTCGTCAGCCCCTTTTATTCCCTTCCTCGCCCAGACAGCGCCTCGGCGCCCCCCAGAAGTTGACCACCTCTGCTCGCATAGACTTGACCAGATCACAAGCTGATCATGCCGCGTGGCATGCCGACGGGCGGGACCGTCATCATCCGTGCCGCAGGCGCGCATATCGTTGCATAGGTTCAGGCACCGACGTTTTGCCCGCGCGGCCAGACCAAGCCTCGTCTCGTCGGAGAGGCAGCGCCGTCGGGGCCGGTTGGTCGAAACGTTTTGGCGAGTATGGCTGGTCAATTCTTCGCGAGTGCCGAAGGACAGCGGGCCGCCGAGCCCACGGCTGCACGGATCTCAGTTGGATCGAACGGACCATTCTTGAGCGCGGCCAGCGCCGCCGCCGCGAGCCTTTCCACTTCGGCATCGGCGACGCCCAGCTTACGCGCGGTGTTCCGTTCGGGCTCACGGAACGGCTGGCCAAGCTTGAGTTCCAGGGCGTAGTCGGTGGCGTCAACCGCAGCGTCAACCGCCTCGCGGCGGAGACCGCCCCGGGAGAATAAAGTCAGACAAGCGCCGATGCCAGCCACGGATCGGGCCCAGCCCGTGGCTGCCAAAATCGTGGCCGCGGATGGGCCCACCAACTACGCAGGAGAGAGTCGTTCACAGTTGTCCTCGTTGTAGTTTGAACCTAACTGTCTTATGCTTGCCTAAGACTGCGCGATGAAGCTATTTACTATTGTTTTTCTAGCGCCGCTTTGTTTGCGGGCGGAGACGATGCCACCGGAGTTGCAGGCTTCGATGGGCCGTAGCTGTGTGCCGTGTCACGCGGGAGCTGCGGCCAAGGGCGGGCTCGACCTGACGGCGTTGCCGTTTGATCTGTCGAGCCGGACGGTGCGCGAACATTGGGTTCGAATTCATGACCGGGTCGAGAAAGGTGAGATGCCGCCCAAAGGCACGCCGATGGCCGCCGCCGAGCGGGCGGGGATGCTGCGGCGTTTAGCTCCGGCCCTCCACCAGGCCGATTTGGCCGAAGTGGCGCGCAGCGGCCGGGGACCCATGCGTCGGCTGAATCGCGAGGAATACGAGCAGACTCTCCGGGACGTTCTGCACCTACCCCGTTTGGACGTGCGGGACCTGTTGCCGGAAGACCGCGAGGCCTACCACTTCAACAAGGTCTCCGCGACCCTCGATATGTCGCGCGTGCAGTTGGCGGCGTATCTCGATGCCTCCGAATCTGCTTTGCGACAGGCGATGGTGACCACCGTAACGCCCCCGGCAGTCACAAAATTCCGGACCTCGGGAAGAAATCTCTTTCCCGGCCTACGGAGTACCGGGACCCTGCATTCGATGTTCTTCATCAAGGATAACCAAGGCGTCAATGTCGCCAGTGAGCGAAACACGCCGCTGCCGAAGGAACTTGAAGACGATCCGGCCCTGGAAATGGGGCTGTTCCGATCGCCCGGCTGGCCCTACGGCGCGTTTCCGCGGGGCTTCGCCGCCAAAGCGCCGGGCGAGTATCGGGTTCGTTTTTCGGCCCGGGCCGTCTTGCAGCATCCGGGCTTCGTCGTCTCCGATGCCAAGCAAACGGTGCCCATGACGTTGCGCTCACGGCGGCCGACCAACCACGACATTGCCGAGGACGTGAAGTCCGTCGGAGGAGTGCTCGAGATCGCGCCCGGGTCCCATGTCTACGAGACCACCGTACCGCTGAGTGCCGGCCAAACCGTCGAATACGGCATCTACGGGTTACCGGTTCCCCAGGTCGACACCGAAGGTAAAACCGGAGCCTACCGCTATCCGCCGATGCCGTCCGATGGACAACCGGGAGTGGCCTTTAATTGGATTGAGATTGAAGGGCCCCTGCCCCCGGCAACCTGGCCCCCGGCTAGCCATCGGGTGCTGTTCGACGAGTTGGGGATTGCGCCGGCCCCGGCCGACGCTCGGCGCGAGGCCAGTCGATTGCTGCGGCGGTTCATCCAACGGGCGGCGCGGGGCCCGGTGGCAAGCAGCGCCATCCAAAAGTTTGAACGATTGGTCCTCGCCCGGCGCGATCGGCAGGAGCCGTTCGCCGAGGCGATACTGGCAGGTTATCAGGCGTTCCTTTGCTCGGATCTGTTCTTGTATCTGCGGGAGCCGGGAAACGACTTTGCCGTAGCCGATCGGCTGGCTTACTTTCTGACGAATTCGCGCCCGGATGAACCGTTGACGGCGTTGGCTGCGGCGGGCCGGATGCGGCAGCCGACGCTGCTCGAACGGGAGAGTAATCGGCTGATCGACGGCGCGGGGTTCGAGCGGTTTGTCCAGAGTTTTACCGGCTACTGGCTCAACTTGCGGTATCTGCGGCGTGACGACGCCGACAAGCGCTTATACCCGGAATATCAGTTGGATGAGTATCTTGTTGATTCGTTAGAACGGGAGACACTTCACTTTTTCACGGCAATGGTGCGGCAAAATCTTCCGATCCGAAATCTGATCCAAGCCGATTTTGTCTACGCCAACGAGAGGCTGGCCAAGCACTATGGATTGCCGCCGATGCCGGGGGCCGCTTTGCGACGCGTCCCGCTCGCGAGCGGGAGCCCGCTGGGAGGGCTGCTGACCCAAGGGGCGGTTTTGAAGATCACCGCCAACGGCACCTCAACGTCGCCCGTGCTGCGCGGGGCCTGGATCACCGATCGGATTCTGGGCGAGCCTCCACCCCCGCCGCCGCCGGGCGTCCCCGCGGTCGAACCCGATATCCGTGGGGCTAAAACGATTCGCGACCTGCTCGCCCAACATACGAAATCGGCCACCTGCGCGGCCTGCCATGCAACGTTTGATCCGGTCGGCTTGGCCCTCGAGAACTTCGATGTTCTGGGGCGCTGGCGCACGCACTACCGGGGGACGACCGAAGGCGAACGCGTCAGCGGAATTGATCACACAGGGCACGACTTTGTATACACTCTGGCTGGGCCCGTCGACGCCAGTGGCAAGCTAGCCGATGGCCGAAGCTTTCGCGACATTCGCGAATTGAAGGCGCTCTTGGTCGCCAACCCACGGCTGCTCGCGCGAAACTTCCTGCGGCAGTTGATCGTTTATGCCACCGGAACGCCGGTTCGTTTTTCCGACCGAACCGAGATGGAAACCATGCTCGATGCTTGTGCGGCCGACGGGTACAGAGCGCGCGACCTGCTCCAATCTCTCGTCCGGAGCAAAATCTTTATGGGGAGGCTATGACGATGAAGCGGAGAGCGTTTTTGCGAGGCGCGGGGGTGGTGCTGGGCTTGCCGGTCTTCGCCAGCGCGGCTCCGGCACCGCATCGGATGCTGCTGATAGCGAACAATCTCGGCGTGTTGCCGAAGTACTTTTTTCCGACCGGGACGGGCCGGGACTATGCGTTATCGCCCTATTTATCCGAGTTGGCCGCGCACCGCGAGAACTTCACCGTTTGCAGCGGGCTCTCGCATCCCGGGGTTACCGGCGGGCACAGCGCGGATAGTTGCCTGCTGACCGCGGCGCGGGGCGCCTTCAAGAGCGGCTTTCGGAATTCGATTTCGGTCGATCAGTTTGCGGCGGAGAAGCTAGGGCCGGTGACGCGGTTTCCGTCGCTGAATCTGGGCGTGAACATCGACAAGGGCAACCGCAGCTTATCGTGGACGCGGGACGGCGTCCTGCTCCCCGCTGAAGATAGCGCGCCGAAGCTCTACGAGCGCCTGTTTGTGCAAGGCGACAAGGAGTCCGTAGCGCGACA
>CANNLB010000458.1 GCA_947505565.1 Acidobacteriota bacterium
TGGCGGTACCGTCGCTGACGACGTAATAGCCAAGTTCGCCGCGCGGCGATTCCACTACTTGGAAGACTTCGCCTTCGGGCACCGCAATGCCTTCGGTCACGATCTTAAAGTGGTAGATCAACGCTTCCATCTGCGTCTTCATCTTTTCCCGCTCCGGCAGAACGACGCGGTGCGCATCAGCGCGGGTCGGCCCTTCCGGCATGCCGTCCATAGCCTGCTGCACGATCTTCAAGCTCTCGCGCATCTCGGCCACACGAACCGAATACCGAGCATAGACGTCATTATCAGTCGACGTCGGCACAGCGAAGTCGAACTTCTCATAGCTCGAATACGGCGTCATCTTGCGGGCGTCCAGCGGAATCCCCGCGGCGCGAATCACCGGACCGGTAATGCCGATGTCCAGCATCTGCGCCACCGGAATCACCCCGATCCCCTTCGTGCGGCGCAACCAAATCGGGTTGTTGTTCAGCAACGTCTCGTATTCGTCGATTTTGCTGGGAAAATCGGCCAGAAACGCACGGGCCAACTTTTCCCAACCGCGGGGCGGATCAAGCGCCAGTCCGCCGATGCGAATGTAGCTCGTCATCAACCGCTGGCCGCTGAGCATCTCAAACAACCGAAGCAGGTCTTCTCGCTCCCGGAAGGTGAGAAAGAACATCGTCATCGCGCCCATGTCAAGCGCATGGGTACCGAGCCATACCAAGTGACTGCCGATACGGGTCAGTTCAGCCAGCAAAACACGCATCCACTGCGCTTTCGGCGGAATCTCCAGCCCAAGCAGTTTTTCCACTGCGAGCGAATAACAGAGATTGTTGGAAAGGTTGGCGAGGTAGTCGACTCGATCGGTCAGCGTAATCACCTGCTGCCAGCTCAAAGCCTCACACTGCTTCTCAATCCCGGTATGGAGATATCCGATTTCGGGACGGGCTTTTTCGATAAACTCGCCGTCCAACTCGAGCACGACGCGCAACACTCCGTGGGTCGACGGATGCTGCGGTCCCATATTCAGAGTCATGCGCCGGGTCGTTCCGGCTTCGGACTCTAGCTGCACCGCGGGCGATAGGATCGTTTCGCTCATATTTCTTAAAAAATCTCTATTGCTGCTCGCCGTAGCTGTACTTGAAGCCGTGGGTGGGGAAGTCGCGCCGCAGCGGATGGCCTTCCCAATCGTCGGGCATCATAATCCGCCTCAGGTTCGGATGGCCGGTGAAGACAACTCCGAAAAGATCAAACACCTCGCGTTCGTACCAATCGGCACCGGCATAGACGATGGTCGCCGTAGCGATCTCGGTCGCCACGGACGTCCGCAGCCGCAGGCGAAGATTCCGCGCGATCGACTGCAAGTGGTAGACGAGTTCGAATCGCGGATCCAACGGATAGCGGTCCACCGCCGTCACGGTCGACAACCGCTCAAAACCCTGGTGGTACTTCAAATAAGCCAGAGTGGCGATGATTTCGGCCGGTTCGATCGTCAGGGTGATCTCATCAAACCGGGTAGTCCCATCGACGACAGCGGCGGGATGAGCAGCCACCAGGCCGGCGATCGTCTCATTCGCAAGCAACGCTTCAGACAACATGAGTGACATCCTCTTCCTTCGGCAGGGCGATCTGTTGGATTTCCAAGCCTTCAGCGTGGTTCCAATCGAGGACCCCTTTCTTCCAGATGTAGAAGAAACCGGCGAGGACCAAAACAACGAACAGAAGCATTTCGACGAAGCCGAACATCTTCAGGTCGCGATACACAACGGCCCATGGGTAAAGGAACACCGCTTCGATATCGAAGAGGATGAAGAGCATCGCCACCAAATAGAACTTCACGCTGAAGCGTTCTCGAGCGCTGCCCGTGGGCACGATGCCGCATTCGTACGGCGTGTCTTTGGCTTGATTCCGGAATTTCTTACCGAGTACGTAACCGGCGACGATAATCCCCGTCGCGTTCGTAATCGCAAACATCCACGTCAGCAGGACGGGTAGATAGGACTCTGGAAGTGACGTTGGCAACATCGGGTATTGGTGAGGGAAGGAGAGGGAGAAAACCCTTAAATCAATTATAATAACCTTAACGAGGACGAGTCAAAGAAGCGCGTTGGCCGAGGAGCCGGCAAGGCAGGAAAGCTCAAACATTTATGCTTGAAATTGTTTTGAACGGCGAGCCGCGGGAGGTCCCCGAAGGCTCCACCCTGCTCGATCTTTTGGTCGTGCTGGGGATCGCCCCCACCCGCGTAGCCGTCGAACTGGACCGCTCCATTATCAAGCCGGCGCGGTGGCCCGAGACCACCCTGGCCCCGGGCGCCAAGGTGGAGATCGTGCATTTTGTGGGCGGCGGCAAGAATTAATTTTGCTTCACGAGTTGGGCCATCGCCTCGGCCACCACCTCGCCACAGCGATAGTCCGGATGGTCGGTGGGCTCAAACGCCTTCACGGCAGCCACCTCGTCCACCTGTCGGAGCATCGACCGTAGCTTTCTTTCCGAAACGCCTACGGACTCCTCCCAGCGGATCTCGCCTCCGTCGGCCAGGCCCTCCTGAATCTCGACAATTTCGCGAATTCCGCGGAAGGCAATCGTCACTTTCCGCCCGTCCGGGTTCAAATATTCGTCGGCCGCCTCGGCTCCGAATTCGGTGGCGCGGGCGTAAGCGTGTTCCCCGTCCTTAGCCTGCAGCAGGCGCGTGTTGACGTGGACTACGTTGCGTGGGTCGCCCTCCACGCGGATCTCGAGAACCTCTTCGGCCAAGTACCAGCCGTGGTCTTTTTTTAGACGCATGCTTCCATTGTCTGATATAACTGCTGCCATGTTGCTTTTTGCTGCCGCCACGATTTTGCTCCGACTGACCGATGGGACGACGGTCGAAGGTCCCGCCTCTTTTTCGGTGGGAGGAAACGCCCTTGCGAAGATTTTGTCTTTTCACAGCGCGGCCCCAGCCACGCCCGCCGAGGCAAGCCTGATCAAGGACGCGTTGGCGATTGTCCGGGCGGATAAGGATCGCACCGGTCGAGACGCCGCGGTGGAGCAGTTGGTCGGGATCGGGCTACCCGTTCTGACGCCGCTGCTCGACCTTTACAAGGACACCGACCAGCATGAACCGCGTCCGCTGTACCGACTATTTGAACGGATCATACCCAGCGGTGCCGATGGGCTCGACCGCTCGCTCGGGCTGCTCCGTTTGCAGAACGGGCAGATGCTCCGTATCGCGACGCCGATCGGCTCGGTGAAGGTTGGCCAGCGGGAGATCCCCTGGAGCAGCGTGCGGGCGATGGCCGTGCTGCAAAAGAGAATCGTGAAACGGATCGTAGCGCATTCGATTCGGCATTCGACGCAGATTGAGTATCTCGACACCGGCATTGAACTCGCCACAGGTTCCCGGCTCACGGCCACCGCCAGCGGCTTCACCCGTCTGTCGTGGAAAGACGACGGCTGGGCCACCGATCCGAACGGATTGACTAAGCCCGGCAGCCCGGCGTACAAAACGAACCTGGTCGACGGACATCCGTTCGGAGCGCTCGTCGGAAGAATGGGCGCTAAGGGCGCGACGTTCGCCGTTGGCAAGTCGTACGTCGATAAGGCACCGGGAGCGGGGCGCCTGGGGTTAGCAATCAACGACAACAAACATTGGCAGAATAACCTCGGCACCTATACCGTTCAACTGACGGCATCGGCGGCTTACGACTGGGGCGATGGTCAGTAATTTTCCGTCTTTCGAAATATTTCCAGCAAGCAGACGCTCGGTTTATCTAAAATAACGAGTGTATCTGCAGTTTCGAACTTCGGCAGCAGTAACGATCATAGGCCTGACCTTATGGTTGACGGCCTGTGGGCCAAAAGCCCCCGAGGCGGCCCCAAAAGAGGAAAAACCGGCGGGATTCGTGGTACCGGCCAACCCCTACGCCGACGATGCCGCCCGGTTCCTGGCGGGTATGCCGGGTCGGACAGAAGGCCCGCTAAAAAAACGAGA
>CANNLB010000459.1 GCA_947505565.1 Acidobacteriota bacterium
CATTTGCTTTGGCGGCACGAGGGTCAAGTCAGCTGGTGCAGAGTTTGGAGGACGTTAGGCGCGGGGTGGCGGCGGGACTGCGGAGTATTCTGGTGAGCGACATTGGGACGCTGGACGTGATTTCAAAGCTGCGGGCGAAGGGCGAGTTGCCGGCGGATTTGATCATTAAGACGTCGGTGATGATAGCGCCGGCGAACCCGGCGAGCGCGCGGTTGCTCGAAGAGCACGGGGCGGACACGATTAACATTCCGTCGGATTTGACGTTGCCGCAGATTGCGAGCATTCGGGCGGCAATTACGAAGCCGATTGATTTTTACGTGGAAGCGCCGGATACAATTGGCGGGTTTATTCGACACTATGAAGCGGCGGAGTTGATTCGGGTAGCGGCGCCGGTGTATTTGAAGTTTGGGCTGCGGAATTCGCCGGATGTCTACCCGAGCGGGACGCATTTGGACGGGACCGTAGTGGCACTATGCCGGGAGCGGGTGCGGCGGGCGCAGTTGACTTGCGAGATGATTGAGCGGTATGCGCCGGAGGCGGTGATGTCGCCGCTGGGGGCGGCGGATTTAGGGATTCCGGTTTAGTTTAACTCGCGGATGCGGAGGGCGCGGAAGGCGGTAAAGTGGCCGTGGTCCTGAAGGGCGATGTAGCCGCGGGTAGGTACGCCGAACTTTTTCCACTCGGCGAACTTGCCGGCGGCGACCCGCTGTTTCCAGGCGGGGCTCCCGTAGTCAAACGTACACGCCAGCTTACCGTTTAGATAGTGCTCGACGCGAGTGCCGCGGGCGACGATGCGGGACTTGTTCCATTGGCCAACCGGAAGGGGTCGGGCTTCAGAGGCCGGGGGGAAAAGAGCATAGGCGGCCGAGCTGGCACGGTCGGGACCGTTCTTGCCATCGGGGTGGGCGGCGCTGTCCAAGAGCTGATACTCGACGGCCGTCCACTGCGGGCGGGCTTCGTCTTCGGTCGTGCGATAGAAGACGCCGCTGTTGCCGCCGGGAGCGTTTTTCCATTCCCATTCGAGTTCGAAATCGCCGAATTCACGGACGGTTCGGAGATTGGAACTGCCGACCCCGGGAGTACCGGGGGTTCCCTGGCGGTCTACGATGAGGACACCGTCCCTTACCATCCAGACTGGGTTGGCGGGTCCGCGGAACCCGGTCCAGCCAGCCATCGACTTCCCATCAAAGAGGGAGATCCAGGGGCCTTCGGCGGCGAAGGAGGAGGCGGCGAGGAGGGCTAAGATCAACAGGCGCATTTAGGCTGGCTCCGAGTCGAATACAGCATGGGCTGTTTCGGATAGAATTTGGCGTTTTTGTTCGACTGGGAGGTCGAGGAGAAGAATTTTCAGAAACTCGACGTCGGTGTTTTCGAGTAAGTCGGAGCCGGCCATCAGTCGGCTGGCCGGGATATGCTGGAGGACTTCGAGGACGTGGTTGGGCATCAGCGTCGACAGGTCGAGATAGATATTCGGGCAGAAGGAGGCGGCAACGATGGCGTCAGGGAGGAGCAGGCCGCCTCCGCCGCAGTGGGCGAGAACGATCTTCAATTCCGGGTAGCGCCGGGCGGCGAACATGAACACCGATGGCAGGGCGTGGGGGATGCCCGAGCCGGTGTGGGCAATCAACGCCATGCCGTTTTCGAGGGCCGTTTCGAAGATGAAGTTACTCTGGGTCCAGAGCGCGCTGACGCCTTGATACTGGGGTTGAAATTTGAGCGCACGGAAGCCGAATTGTTCGCGGCAACGGCGGACTTCGTCGCGGTAATCGGCTTCCGGGATGAAAGGGTTAATACAGGCGGCGCCGACTAAGCGACCGGGATAGCGAGCGATCGCCGCGGCGATTTCATTATGCTGGGCTTGGTAGTCGTCGACGACCGGGAACGGGATGGCCATCGACTTATCGACGCCGAAACGGTCCATTTCGCGGAGTAACTGCTCGGCGGTCTGGCGGCGGCCGCTGTGACGGGCGTGGCCGATGTGGGTGTGAGTGTCGTAGAGATAGTAGCCGTCTTTCATACGCCGCGTTGGTTGCCCCATAAGTCTACATGGAGACGGGGACTGAAGCGAAAACCGTGCTCGAGACAGAGCGGGGCGATCCAACGGGCGCGGTCACGGAGGAGGTCGGCGCTGGTGCCTTCGGGCATTAGGATGACGTCGGCCGGGGCGATCGCGAGAGAGTCGATGAGAGTGCAGATTTCGGTGAGGTCGGAAGGAGACGAGACGACGAACTTAAACTGATAGGCACATTTCGCCATCAACGTCTGCAGCACCGGGAGGTTGAAGCGGGTGGCTTCGTGGCGGATGGCCCAGTCGCCGGTGGGGGTTGAATTAGCGAGCTTTGGGCTGATGCTCATCAGGTCGCAGGCGACGGGCGCGTCGACGGTGCCGGCGGTTTCGATGGTGATGTGCCAGCCGGCCTGGCGGAGTGCTTCCGAGAGCGGGACGAGTTGGGGTTGGATCATCGGCTCGCCGCCGGTGAGCACGGCATGGCGGGCGGGATAGGCGAGCACACGGGCGATGAGATCGTCGAGGGGGATTTCTTCACCTTCGGGGTTCCAGGAGGTGTAAGGGGTATCGCACCAGGAGCAGCGGAGGTTGCAGCCGGTGGTTCGGACGAAGACGGAGGGGACGCCGAGGAGGCGGCCTTCGCCTTGGAGGGAGTAGAAGAGTTCGGCGATTTTCATGCGAGCCCTTTCATGCAAAAAGAGGGTCGGCGAGACCGGCTTCGGCAAAGCCTTTGGCGCGGAGGAGGCAGCTATCGCATTGGGCGCAGGGGCGGTCGTCAGGGGTGGGGTCGTAGCAGCTATGGGTGAGGCTGAAATCGGCTCCGGCGGCGAGGCCGAGGCGGATAATTTCGGCTTTCGTGAGGGTGATGAGGGGGGTGCGAATCAAGAGTTTCGTGTGGCCTTCGACGCCGGTTTTGGTGGCTAAATTGGCCAGGTGTTCGAAGGCGTGGATGAATTCAGGGCGGCAGTCGGGATAGCCGGAATAATCGACGGCGTTGACGCCGATGAAGATGGCGTCGGCACCGACGACCTCGGCGTAGGCGAGGGCGAAAGAGAGGAAGATGGTGTTCCGGGCGGGGACGTAGGTGATGGGGATGCCCGAGCCCATTTCAGCAGCCGAACGATGCTTGGGGACGTCAATTTCCGCGGTGAGGGCGGAGCCGCCGAAGGCACGGAGATCGATGTGGGCGACGCGGAAGGCGTGGGCCCCGAGGTGGGCGGCGACGCGTTCGGCGGCGACGAGTTCCTGGTGGTGGCGCTGGCCGTAATCGAACGACAGGGCGTAGGTTTCAAAGCATTCCTGGCGGGCGACGGCGAGGCAGGTGGTGGAATCGAGGCCACCGCTGAGGAGGCAGATCGCGCGGGGCATGAGTTAGGCATTCTCCGGAAGAGTGCGGGCGAGGAACCAGCCAGCGAGCGGCAGAACGCTGACGGCGGCGAGGGCGGTTTGGAGGCCGAAATGGTCGGCGACCAAGCCAGTGAGCGGGATGAAGATCAGGCCGGCGCTGCCCCAGGCGAAGCCCATGAGGAGGGCCGAGACGGTGCCGGCTTGGTCCGGGACGAGGCGCTGCCCCATCAACAGATTGACGGGGATCGTGAAGAGAAGCATGAGGCCGCCGAGGGCAAGGCCAAGGAGTGAGAGCCAGCCGTCGGTGAGGAAGAATACGGCGAGGAAGGGGAGGCAACCGAGCATGGAGATGAGAATGACGCGACGGCCGCCGAAGCGGTCGGCCAAGTGGCCGCCGACGAAGCCGCCAAGCGCTCCGAAGGTCATGTAAAGCGTCAGGCCCAGGGCGGCGGATTGGATAGAAAACGAGCGCTCGCGGCTGAGGTAGAGCGGCAGGAAATGCGCGAAGCACATGTGGACGACCGAGCGAATGAAGACGAGCAGATAGTGAACCGAGAGCGGCCGCCAGACGGCG
>CANNLB010000460.1 GCA_947505565.1 Acidobacteriota bacterium
TGCGGCGCGAGTTGGAGCGTAGATTGGCGACCGTGTTCGGAACGACGGCGCAGGATCCGAAGGCGATTACTGTTTCAGACGCGCTGGCGGCGTTGGGCCGCCTGCCCAAACCCGACGAGGTGATCGGCGACAATTAGATTCCCCTGCCGACGACAACTAGAATTCCCTACCAGGAATCCTTGGCAATGTAGACCATGCCAGCCTTCATCTTTTACCTTAGAGGGAATTCACAGAAGCGCAAATCCATCCTCGCTCAACTGGGCCCGTTTCAATCGCCTCACCCGTAAGTACGTCCCGCGATGCCGGGTTATGCCTCCGTTTCCGGAGGAGCGCTTCTTCGCGTCACGCGCCTTAGCCAGGAGCCGTATGCGGTAACTCTGCAAGTACGGATCTGTGCGGGGGGCGGTCAGAAACGGCCGTCACTACCGCGACCGTTTAAGCGTTGAATTGGATTGCTGGGTGCAACCTGCTTCCCACATGAGCCATTTTTCCGCAATTTTCGTGCGAATGATAGCCTATGGAAATCGGGGAGCTTCTAGCGCATAGCGATTTGGTTCAAAGACTGCTACGAAAGCCCCGCTTCACGCATAAATCGCGCCGCTTCCTCCGGCGGCGTCGGATTAATGTAAAACCCTGTTCCCCACTCAAACCCCGCCACACGCGTCAATTTCGGAATGATTTCGATATGCCAGTGGTAGTGTTCACTCGTCGATTCCTGCACCGGCGCCGAGTGCACAATCAGGTTAAACGCCGGCTTCTCCAGCACCCGATCCATCTTCCGCAGCACGTTCCGTAGCACCCATGCCAAGTTGGCCAACTCGGCCTCTCGAATGTTCTCAAAATGCGATTCATGCCGCCGGGGCAGCAGCCACGTCTCAAACGGGAACCGCGATGCAAAAGGCGCCAACGCCGCAAACTCGTCCGTCTCCAAAATCACCCGCTCACTATCTTTCAAATCCTGGCGCAGAATATCGCAATAGACGCAGCGCTCTTTGAACTCAAAATATTTCCGGGCCCCGTCCAGCTCCTCTTGCACCCGCTTTGGCACCACCGGCAACGCAATAATCTGCGAATGCGGATGCTCCAGCGTCGCCCCCGCCGCCTCCCCGTGATTCTTAAACAGCATCACATACCGCAGCCGCTTGTCCTTCTTCAAATCTAACACCCGGTCCCGAAACGCCCACAACACCTCGGCCACCTGCCGCTCGTCCATCGTCGACAGCGTCGCCATATGGTCCGGCGTCTCGATCACCACCTCGTGCGCCCCTACCCCGTTCATCCGGTCGTACAACCCCTCGCCCTGCCGATCCAGATCCCCTTCCACCCGTAACGCCGGAAACTTATTGGGCACCGTCCGCAGGCTCCATCGGCCCTCATGCGTCAACCCGTCCGTATGATACGAAAGCACCTCCGGCGGCGTTTTGTCCTCGTTTCCAGGGCAAAACGGGCAGAATCGCGCCCCGGACGGCTCCACCGTCATCCTCGTAAAATCGGACGGGCGGCGGGCGCGATCCGTCGATATTATCACCCAACGTCCAGTGATCGGGTCTTTTCTCAATTCCGGCATGAAAACTTATTATGCCCCAGCCGGCTTCACAAACCGCTTAAAGAAACTGCTCGGTTTCCACTGGGGAGCAACCGGCGCGTCCGCCACCTCCCGCGTAAACTCAGTCAGCACTTCAATAAACTGCCCCGCCGCCACCTTGTCCACCGGCTGGTTCACGTCGTCCGATACCGCGTGATACCGCTCCTGCAGCCAGGCCTTCTGAATCTTGTCCTCCGCGCTCCCGGGCTCCGCCCCAAACATCGGGAACAACGATGGTACCCCCTGCCGCACAAAATTGTACTGGTCGCTGCGAATGAATATATTCCGCTCCGGCTGCGGGTCCCGCTGCACCTGCAACCCCCGCCTCTCCGCCACTTTCTTAAACCGATCCCCCAAATCCGACTCGTCCAGCCCCAACACCCGAATAATCTTCAACGGATGCAGCGGTAAAAACATGTCCAGATTCAACTCGCTCACCATCTTCCCCTCCACCGTCGGATGATCCGCATAGAACCGCGAACCCTGCAACCCCTTCTCCTCCCCCGTCACAATCACAAACGCTACCGACCGCTTCAACTTAGCACCGGTCTCCTTCAACGTCCTAGCAATCTCCAACATAGCCGCCACCCCCGACGCGTTGTCCATCGCCCCGTTATGAATCCCGTCGCCCTCAAATACCCGGCTCTTTCCGACATGGTCCAAATGCGCCGAAAGTACCACCAACTCCTCTTTCAACTTCGGATCCGACCCCGGCAGCACCGCGATCACATTCTGCGACTCCACCTTCTCCCGGTCATACGCCTGTACCGCACGCACCGTCACCGGCACCGCGAATCGCGGCAACCGCTTCTTCGCCGTCGCCAGCGCCAGCAACTCCGCCATCGTGTGCCCGCTCCCCGCCAGCAGCTTATCGCCGTGCTCGGCGTTCCAAGTCAAACCAATCTTCGCCCCCGCCAAATCATCCGTCTGCTGGTTCGCCAACCCCATCGAAGGCAGCAACCGCGCCCGACTCGCCCGCGCCCAAGGCACGTCCATATTCGCCGGATTCTGAATCGCGATCGTGCCGACGGCCCCGGCCGCCCGCATCCGTCCCCAGCGCTCTCCGGCCGTCTGGTAGTGCGCCGATAGCTCCGCCGGAATCCCCTCCGGTACCCCCGAAATGTAGGCGACGATCTTCCCCTTCAATTCTAATCCCGCCAAATCGTCAAAATTCTTCTCCGGCACCGCAAAACCGTAGCCCGCAAACACCACCTCGGCCTCCACCGTCGGCTCCGGCGTCAATCGTAATCCAATCGTTACCTCCCGCCCCAACTGCATCTTCTCGGCAATTCCGCCCCGGACCAACGCAACGCTCGACCTCGCCTCGTCAATCCGTCGAACATCGAAAGGGACGGTCTGGAAATAACCATCCGTCCCGGCCGCCTTCAATCCGTTCCGTTCAAACTCCTGCGCCACATATTGTGCCGCCAACTTATGGCCAGGAGACCCCGTATCGCGTCCCTCCAGCTTGTCATCAGCCAGAAATTCTATATGTTTCCACCACCGACTGGCCAATTGGCTAGGCTCGGCGGCCCAAATGGCCACCAATGTCAAAACGGAAACTATCGCAATACGCATATCTCCCTATCATGATCCAGGACGCTGTCCCGATGCGACTCCTCCTCCTCTTTGGGGTCCTCCCCCCGCCCCCCAACGCAACGACAATCGGATTGACGTCACCGGCGACGCCGTAATTAAAGTCGTCCCCGATCGCGTCGTTATCTCCGTCGGCGTCGAGACCCGCAACCCTGCCCTCGCCATCGCCAAATCCCTCAACGATCAAACCATCGCCGCCATCCTCAAAGCTACGGCCGCCGAATCCATCGCCCCCGCCGACGTCCAGACCGACTTCATCGAAATCAGCCCGGTCTACCAGGAACGAAACTCGAACGAAAGCTACCTCGTCGACTACTACCGAATCCACAAAACGGTCGCGATTACCCTCCGCGACGTCGCCCGCTTCGAACGTCTCCTCGCCGCCGTTCTCACCGCCGGCGCCTACCGCGTCTACGGCCTCGACTTCCAAACCTCCGAGCTCCGGAAGTACTGCGACCAGGCCCGCGAACTAGCCGTCAAAGCCGCCGGGCTGAAAGTAAGCAAGCCCGAGAGCATCTCGGCCTACAACTATGGCGGCGGCTCCGCCTACGGCCGCTCCAACCGCGCCAATGACATGATGCAAAATGTCTCCCCAGACGTCATCTCCTCAGAACCCGGCGGCGATGACGTTTCCAGAACCATGGCCCCCCGGTGCGTGTCAAGAACTTTGAGACACTCGGCGAAATAATTTAGTGAGTTTTCCTTTCTGTATCGGTCGATGAGTCGGGCTTGTTGATCCAGACTGTTT
>CANNLB010000461.1 GCA_947505565.1 Acidobacteriota bacterium
GCAGATGGTCTTCCGCGCTTCGTGGGTTCACAACAAGCTGATCCGCACGATCGAAGATCTTGGTGTTCTCGTCAACGGCAACGAAGAGTACTACTACGCCAACCCCGGCGAGGGTGGCGCTTTGATCAGGCCGACTTCCGGTTTGACCAAGCCGTTTCCCACTCCGAAAGCCAGCCGTACCTATGACGCTGCGGAGTTCCAACTCACGAAGCGTTTTGGTTCCTGGTTTGGTTCGGCGAGCTACGTGTATAGCCGACTCTACGGCAACTATGCGGGCGTGGCGAATTCGCACGAGATCCGCACCGGCGCTGACGGCGGCGGCATTTATGGTGCCGCACAGGAAGCCTTCGGACAGAACTCTCGCCCCGGCGGCAACGCTGGCCGGCCGTGGGACATCGACGAACTGCTGTGGGATTCCAAGGGCAACCTGAATCCGCAGGGACGTTTGGCGACGGACCGTCCGCATGCCATCAAGTTGTACGGATCGAAAACGCTCAACTGGAGCAGCAAGATGTCCACCGACTTCGGTGCGTTCTTCTACGCTGCTTCCGGCACCCCGCTCACGACGGTCATCAACACGATCAACGGCACCCAGCCATTCGTGAATGGCCGTGGCGACTTGGGTCGTACGCCCTTCTTGAACTACACCAACCTCGTGGTTGGCCACGAAATCAAGTTCGGCGAAACGAAGCGTATCCGTGTGGAGTTCAACGCGAACAACCTGTTCAACCAGAAGACCGCCCGCGGTTACTGGTCGCAGGTGAATCGCGCGATCGCCAGCGCGGAGCCGGACCTCAGCGGGGTTGACCTCGCGAAGGGTTACGATTACAACGCGCTCATCTCCCGGACTCCGGACGCGGCGAAGGGGCTTGCTCTTTCCCCGTTGTTCAAGCAGGCTGACTTGTTTAACCCGGGCTTCCAAGGCCGGTTCTTACTCAAGTACATCTTCTAGGGCCGCCTCTTGGCGTTTAGCGGCGAAGAATGACTTTCAACGAGTCGTCGTCCATCTGTGCCGAAGTTGGCCGCAATCCAACCGCGTGGAACATACGAGCATACTCGTCGAGCGAGAAGATTTGCTCGTTCACGCCGTGCTCGAGAACCTCGACGATCTGGGGATGGGGCCGGTCGAACTCGTGGCCGGTGGGCTCGCACATGACGGCCACGAACCCGCCCGGTTTCACGACGCGAACTACCTCCCGGAGGACGCTCACGGGGTCGGCAAAGTGGTGCAACGCCGCGAACGTCGAGACGAAGTCAAACGTCGCATTGGCGAACGGAAGATGCAGCGCATCGCAGCACGCGAAGATCACGTTGCTGTAGCCGCGCTTTTCGAAAACGACATCGGCCATCTGCATCGTCTGCGCATCAATATCGATGTTCACCGTCAGGCAGCCAAGGTTGCACGTGGCCGGCGAAGAGGAACTGGCGATCTCCAGTCCGCGCCGGGCCCGCGCCAAGTTCACCGCCCGTTCCACAATGCGAATACCAATCCTATGATCGGCGTCGTAGTCGGCGGCGAGCGGCCCACGGATGGGGTCGAGCGCCTTGTAGGGTCGTTTGACGGCCGGCCGTACCGCGATCGGGAAGCGTTCGGGCGATGACAGGACGCGGCTATCCCCTTCTAGCAGAACGACGGACAGTTCGTAGGCGCCGGGAGCCGTGGGAGCAAGCAAGCGGACGGGGAGGGTAATCTCCCGGCCCGGCAGGACGGTGACAGGCAGGGGCGTTGGAGCGGCTTCCTGTCCCGCCAGGCGCAGAGCCAGGCTCCAGCCACCGCGAGCTCGACGGAGGAGCGGCTCCGAGCCCGTGTTGCGGATCCGTACGTTGTGGCTGGTAGCGGCCCCGCAAACGAGCTCGGGCGGGACGTAGTGGCGGACGACGGAGAATGCTGCCGCGCCGGTGCCGGGTTCCGCCAACGCTTCTACCGAAGGACGGGCCTCACGGTTGATCGCCAACCGCTGCAGCAGATAGTTGTTCTCGGCTTCGAGGAAGGAATCGGTGAATTGATACGTGCGGGCGAAGATGGCCGCGATCCGCCGGCGCGTGGACGCTTCGTCCTTGATGCCAAAAGCGGTGATGACCTGCGTCGTCTCCGCTTCGGTTAGCGGGGCCGCCGCGGGCGAGGTCTTTACTTCGGGCAGCAGGATGGGCACATTGGCCAATACCGGATACGACTTCCCGCAGCCGCAGGTGTAAGCCTCGGGGCCCTTCCGCAACACCGCCCGACAAGCAAGACAGCGAAACAGATTGCGCCGCCACCACTTGGAGCCGAGATTCTCCACGCCGAGGCGATCCAGCCACCGAACAACGTCAATCACCGCGATTCGACCGTGATCTTCACTGCGACTTCGTTGATGAAGATGACCCGCGTCAAGCTCCCGCTCTGCACCCAGGTGGCCGTAATCTGCTCAAACGCACCGAGATTGGCGCGATCCTGGTTCGACGGATCGCCGAGAATCCGGTAGACCTCGTCCGAGAGCATCCCTTTGCGCACCGCGCTCGATGAGACCGTCCGGGCGGGTTCCCGGGCGGGCTCGGCGCCGTCAAATTCCACATACTCAGCCAGCATCGCGCGGACGGCGGCCGGCGTCGGCACGCTCTCCTTGAGGAAATTATCCGGGAAGTGGATGTTGAAGCGAGAGCCGGCTTGCAGGCGCTTCACTTCAATATCCCGCTTTTTTTCGATGGAGAGTTCTTGCTCCCGGCTGCGGCGGATGCTATCTTCCCGATTTCGCTCGCTGGCCAGGCGGCTCAGTTCCCGGCTCATCTGGTCGCGTCGACGAGAGTCGGTTTCTGTGCGAATGTCGCGTTCGAGGTCGGTCTCGCGACGGCTCTTCGATACCGTGCCGAGCGACACGTTGCCGCTGTCGTCGCCGAAGGTGCCGTAGCCTCCTCCGCCGAGCTGGAACTCGATGTTTTTGCTCTTCACGCGAACGGTCGTCACCATCACCGAATCGCCGTTCCGCAGTGCGACACCGAAGCGTTTCACCCGCTGCGAGTAGCTCCGGAAGTCGAGCGGCGGCTCACCGCGATACTGCAAGTCGACGCCGTCGTTGGTGGCGGGCATATCGATTTTGATCAGCACCGTCTTGCCTTCGAAGGCTTGGCGGAGGGCGGATTCCGATTGGGCAAGTAAACAAACCGCGGTGAAGAGAAGAAGTACGAAGAATTTCGTTGACATTACGAATGGCTTAGTAAGGAATCATCTCATGAAGGCAACGCCAGCGGAATGGGATATTTTGCAGGTCCTTTGGGAAAAGGGTCCGCGGACGGTTCGGGAGGTGCATGAGGCTCTCGGAGCGGGGGGGTACACGACCACGTTGAAGCTAATGCAGATCATGATGACGAAGGGGCTGCTGACGAGAGATGATGCCGCTCGGGCGCATGTTTTCGTGGCGGCGCATCCGCGCGGGGCGATGCAATTGAGCTACGTGGAAGAGATGTTGCCGCGGGTTTTTGGCGGTTCGGCCAGCGCGTTGTTGCAGGGGGCGCTGGCGGGTGGGAAGCCGACGATCGATGAGTTGGCGGCGATGCGGAAGATGCTCGACGAGTATGAGGAGGGCGCATGATGGAGCGCATGGGCGACGCGTTGCTGCATTCCCTGTGGATGGGAGCGGTGGTGGCTGCTGGTCTGTGGGTTGCGTTGGGCGTGCTGCGGAGTTCGCGGGCGCGGTACGGCGCGGCGATGGTGGCAATGGTGCCATTCGTGTTGATGCCGCTGGCAGCGCTGCTCCCCTGGGAGCCGACGACTCGCCAGCTGGCGGGGTCGCCGAGCGGGGAACTAGCGGCCGCGGCGGGCGAACTGCCGGGCACCGATTGGAAAGCGATTCTGCCGTTGCTCTGGGCGGTGGGGGCGCTGGGGTTTGCGGTACGGGCGCTCGGCGGCTGGGCGGTGGTGGAGCGATTGCGGCGGCAGGGGACG
>CANNLB010000462.1 GCA_947505565.1 Acidobacteriota bacterium
CCGCTGACCCGTACTTGGCGGCACCCGACGAAACGTTCACGATCGCCCCGCCTCGCCCCCCGTGGCGAGTCGACATCCTTCTCACCGCCTCCCGCGCGCAGATCATCGGACCCACGGCGTTCACCGCGAACATCCTTGCCATCCTCGCCGCGTCCATCGCCTCTACTCGCATCTGGGTTTCCAGCGTGGCTGCGTTGTTCACGAGCGCCACCACGACGCCCATCTCCTCATCGACACGCCGAAAGAGCGCTTCCACTTCCGCCTCCACGCTCACATCCGCCTGCATCGCGATCGCCCGTCCACCATCCATTGTGATCGCCGCAACCACCTCCTCGGCAGCTTCGCGCCCGCTGAGGTAGTTCACACACACCACATACCCCCGCCTCGCCGCCAGCCTCGCCGTTGCCGCGCCGATCCCGCGGCTCCCGCCCGTTATGATCATCACTGGTCCGTCTTGCATTCGCTCCACTATATCGAGGTCCCATCGCCCCAAATAAGATACCCTCGGTGAAACGCAATGTTCACTCCCCGGACAATTCTCCTGGTCCTGCTCTTCTTACTCTCCTGGATCCTCTACCTGGACCGGGCTGCCATTTCCACCGCGAAGGACCTCGTGGCCAAGGATCTCGGACTCTCCAACGACGCGATGGGAGTCGTCTTCGGCAGCTTTGCGCTCGCCTATGCCCTCGGGCAGATTCCGGCCGGTTGGTTCGCGGATCGGTTCGGGCCTCGGATGACCCTGACGATTGTCGTGTCGGCCTGGAGCCTGTTCACGGCGCTCACCGGCCTGGCCCCCGAGTTTGCGACGTTGGTCGTGGTTCGCTTCCTGTTCGGACTGGCCGAGGCGGGCGCCTTTCCCGCGTCGGCCCGAGCGTTTTATACCTGGCTTCCGGCCGAACTGCATGGCCGGGCCAACGGCATCATCTTCTCCGGCTCCCGGCTGGGCGCGGCGCTGTCGTTTCCGATTCTGGCCGGGCTCCTGGATGGTTACGGTTGGCGGGTGGCGTTCTTCTTACTCGGCGTGCCCGGCTTAGTGTGGGCCGCTGTGTGGTTCTCTTGGTTTCGCGATCGACCCGCCCCTCTAACCAAGGCTATCGATCCGCCTCTGCGCGACATCTTTCGGTCTCGCGCGATGTTACAAGTCATGGCCCAGTATTTTTCTAGTAACTTTACGTTCTTCCTCTGTCTCACCTGGATGTTACCGTATTTGATGGAGCGTTACCATCTGACCCGGGAACGGGCCTCGTGGTATTCGATGACGATTCTCTTAGTCGGGGCGACGGCCCAATGGGTCTCCGGCTTTCTTACGGACTGGCTGTATCAGCGGTATCCGCGGTGGAGCCGTCGAGCGCCCGCGTTGGCCGGCTTCCTGGTCGCCGCTTCGGCCCTCCTGGTTTTGACCCAAGCGAACTCGCCCGAAATGGCGGTCGCTTTGTTCACCCTGGCGACCTTTGGAACCGAAATGACGATTAGCCCCAGCTGGGCCTACTGTATCGACATCGGGGGAGGGAAGTCGGGGGCCGTCTCCGGGGCGATGAATATGGTCGGCAATTTGGGGGGCTTCGTCAGTGCGAGCGCCTTCCCGGCCTTGGCGCGCTGGAACGGCGGCGACGCGAGTCTTTACTTCCTCGTGGCCGCGTTGCTGAATGTGACGAGTGCGATATTCTGGCTGCGGATGCCCTTGAAGGACAAATTTCGATAGCGCAGCGAACGAGATGGTGGAGGCGGCGGGAGTCGAACCCGCGTCCGAGAACGCCCAAAGTAAAGAGACTACGTGTGTATCTGATTCGTGTTTGTCAGAAAGGAGCACTTAAACCAGCAAGAGACCCCAATCCCAGTCCGATTAATCTCAACCCTGGGCTCCGAACAGAAGCTTGCGGTCCAGTCCACCGAGTGACGCTTGCTTCAGCCGTGGCAGACACCAACTGAAGAGCGACGCTGTTAATTAAGCAGCGTAAGCAAACTGCTGATTGGCAGTTGTGTTTTTCCGATCGTTTAACGGGAGCTCGGAACCCGACACGCCTCTCTACGATGACTCGATCCCGTCGAAGCCGTTTCGCCCCCAACGTGTCGATCCGCCTCCAGTGTACCATCGTTTATGCCAGTTTCTCGCCGCTTATTCCTCTCTTCCTCCCTGTAGGAATCGGAGTTGCACTCTTTACTTCTCTGTACGGTCACGCTCCGCTTTGACCTCCTGTCGTCGGGCCTCTGACCGTACAAGGCAGCCGCTGGCTCGACCGCGGGGGCACCCCGGTGGTTCTGCCGAGAGTCAAGGTTCAGCCGTTTCACCTTCAGGGTCCTACGGCAACCTTCGGTATAACGCGCGTCCGGTGGAGCTTGAATGCCGTCCGCTTGCCGGCCAGTGCGAATACGAGCATCACTGACGCCGCCTTGGGCAACAACTTGGCGGTCGTTCTCGCCGTGGGCGGGTCCGCTGGCAGTGTTGCGGGCGGTCGGGGTCAACGGGCCCGTTGTCTGGATCGGTCCTGAGATCGACGCCCCCCCTGGTACTCGCCGTATTGGACTTCGAAAACCATTGGATATCGTGGATGGAAACCACCTCGGGCGGAGGCGAAGGCACCGAGCAAGTGGTCAGCCAGCGGATGACCGGAGATCCGGGGGGCTTGGGCTATCTGCGCGCCGAAGCCATCTCCGCCGTGGCCGGTGGCCCGGCTAGTCCCTCAGTGCCGGGAGCCTGGATCGCGCTTTTCGCGGAACAACGCGGGCCGGACCGGGCAGTCTCCGCCGGATTGGATGCTCAAGGGCCGTTACCGCTCAAACTGGTAACGACGCGGGTATTGGGGAACCGGGTGCTTGCGCTCGTCCTCTTTACGGGCGCCTTTTAGATCAACATTAAAATGCCCTTCGAACTTCGGCCGGGTACCATGGCGAAACTACAGGGATTCGGCCGACAGGTGCCCTCAAGTGTTCTTCCGGCCGCCGTTAGCGATGCTGCACCGGAGCTTTTCGAGGAGTGTTCCAGCGGGCATGTCGTCGCTATCAATCAGCACGGCGGGAGCAAGGGCACTGGTTCTCCGGCACCGTTCGGATGAGTTTTTGTAAGGGATCGAGCCGGTGGCGGACTCGAGCATCACCGGAACCGCGGCACCCGCGCCGGCCAGGCCGCCGACGTTCTACTCGCCGGGGAAGTTCCCGGTTCCGTGGGGCTTGTCCAGATCACGTTCGGCTGCGGCAGGCTGCCAAGGAACTCCGTCAAGCCCACGGACGGTCGGTGTGGCCGCGAGTCGAAGCCCCGTGACGCTCTGGGTCCGTTAGTGCAAGTCCCTGCCAATTGCTCTTTCACCCGCCGAGTTTAACTTGCCTGCTGCGGCGATCCATTTCTGCTGGACGCCCTTATTGCCGTCCAACTAAAGCGGGCCGCCGACCATCTTCCAGGCTTCCCGATCAGCCCGCACCGTGTCGTTGTGGCCCACCGCCCCACCGCCCTATCCACCCTACTGCGGTATGTACTTCGCAGAGTCAGCGACAAACAGGGCTTTGGCTGCTTAGGAGCGAAACAGAAACTTGGCGCCCTCGATTTCGTGGCTGATTTCGGGTGAGCCGGACCGGGCCTTAGCTGCCTCGAAATATTCTATGGCGTCGTTGCCGTTTAAGGCTAAACCGGCGGCGTTGCGGGAAATCGGGGGACCTGGCTTAGTCGGCTGGTGCTGGGCCTAGGCCGTCGATAGGTTATGGTCGGAGCAGAAAAACCGCATTTCTTACCTCAAAAGTGAGTTTTTATCGACCGACAAACTCGTCATTCACAAGGTGTTGAAATATTTGTCGTGCTCGCAAGAATAACAAAAGCAACCAGTTACTGTTTGTCCTGTGGCGACGTGCAGTTAAAATCGTGGACAAGCCCGATGTAGCTTTAAGTCAGCGAACAGTAGTTTGCAGCCCGCCCGGGTTTTCTC
>CANNLB010000463.1 GCA_947505565.1 Acidobacteriota bacterium
GGTCGTGCTCGCCATCTGGTAGGCGCTCGTGAGCATCAGCTTGCGGTGCATCGCCTTCACGCTCCAGCCGGATTTGACGAACTCGGCGGAAAGGTAGTCGAGCAGTTCGGGATGGGTCGGCCGCTCGCCCATCTTGCCGAAGTTATCGGGGGTCCGGACGATACCTTCGCCAAAGTGCCACTGCCAAATCCGGTTCACCATGACGCGAGCCGACAGCGGGTTTTCGGGGCTGGCGAGCCATTCGGCCAACTCGAGTCGACCGCTGCCTTTTTGGACGTTGGGCTGGGCACCGTCCGCCATGACGATCGGAAAGAGCTTCGGGGCCGGGTCACCGAGGGAGCCGTAGTCGCCGCGTAGGAAGACCTTCTGCTGGACGACGTCGCCATCTTGAACCGCGCAAGCCATTTCGGGCTCGGGGGGCAGGCCTTCTTTGAGCTTCGTCTGCTCCGCTTTCAGGGCAGTGAACTCCGCGTTGGCAGCGGCGCTGGCCTTGCTGTTCACCATCAGATCGGAGACACCCATCGGTCCGGAGTTTTCGAAAATCTCGCCGAAGAAGCGATCCTTTTCGTTGATCAGCTTGGGCTTTTCCGAGAGCATATTTTTCTCGTCGATTTGCTGACGCTGGGGCTTCCGATAGCCCTCCAGTTTTTTATGCCACGCGGCCAAGCTGGCGGCGGACGACGTAGCGAACCCTTGGGCGATTGTTTCGGCGGCGGCGTCATCGGTCGTTTTATCCCAGGCGGAGAGCCAGGCGCGGGGGACCTCCTTGGCTGCAAAATATTTCACCCAGCGGCCGAGCATTTTCTCGTCGAGCTTGCGGGCGGCGGCGACATCGGCCACCGTTGTCTTCTTCAGCTCGACCTCACGCGAAGCCATGAGGTAGGCGGGGATCTGCGGGACCAATTCTTCCTGCAGACGACGGCGCTCCTTCTCGAGCGCGATCTCGAGATCGATTTTCTTGTGCTCGACGAGCGCTTGGCCGGCCTCATATTTCTCGAACTCTTCCTTGGCTACCAGGGAGGTGAAGAGGAGCTTCGAAACGTGGCTTCGGTCGTCCTTAAAGTTTTTGGTGGAGGCGAACATCCCGACCATGCCGTAGTAGTCTTTGGCGTAGAGCGGGTCGAACTTGTGATCGTGACAACGGGCGCAGGCGAGGGTCACGCCGAGGAAGGTTTTCGACACTACGTCCACCTGTTCGTCGTAGATGTCGTAGAGCATCTTTTCTTTATCCTGCTGGGCAACGGCCTTCGCGCCAAGGGCTAGAAATCCGGTGGCGATGATGCCTTCACGATTCAGGCCGGGCTTGCCGTCGCGGGCGGGGAGGAGGTCGCCGGCGATCTGCTCTTTGACGAATTGGTGATATGGCAGGTCCTTGTTGAAGGCGTCGATGACGTAGTCGCGGTACTTGTAGGCGTAGGGATAGCGGTGATCTTCGTCGTTGCCGGTGGAGTCGGCAAACCGGGCGACGTCGAGCCAATTGCGGCCCCATTTTTCGCCGTAGCGCGGGGAAGAGAGGAGGCGTTCGACCACCTTGTCGAAGGCTTTCGGCGAGCGGTCGGCGAGGAATTCCTTCATCTCGGCTTCAGTGGGGGCCAGGCCCGTCAGGTCAAAGGTCGCCCGACGAAGCAGGGTCAAGCGGTCGGCGGGCTGGGCGGGCTGTACGCCTTTTTCTTCGAGCTTGGCGAGGAGGAAGGCATCGACAGGGGACGCGGCCCAGGCCTTGTTTTTTACGCTGGGGACGGCTTGCGGTTGAACCTTCTGGAAGGCCCAAAACTGCCGATCTTCCTGGCTGAGTTTGTTGCCGTGTTTGCGGGTTCCACTGGGGTTGGTGGCGGCGACGCCGACCTTGGGATCATAGCCGGGCCAGGGGGCACCCATGGTGACCCACTCGCGCAGGGCCGCTACTTCGTGATCTTTCAGTTTGCCCATCGGAGGCATCTTGAGTTTGCCATCGTAGCTTGTAACCTGCAGGAGCAAGCTCTGCTCTGGGCTTTCGACGTTGACGAGGGAACCGCTGCCTCCGCCGGCCATGAAGGCCGCGGGGCTGGACATGTCAAGCCCCGAGGTTTTGACCTTGGTGTTGTGGCACATCTGGCATTTTTGGGCCAGGACGGGGCGGACGTTTTTCTCGAAGAACTCGGTTTGATCCGGCTTCGGAACTTGGCATAATGCTAGGGAGCCGAGGGTCACGGTCAGCGTTACGATACGGGTCACGATCATCAATTGGGAGCACCTTATCCAGTATCATTAACCTACCCGAATTATCGGCCCAAGTCAAAGGAGCGGAGTGCCCACCTCGGACCACGAAAAGTTTATGCTGCTGGCGCTGGAGCAGGCACGTTTGGCGGAGGCGGCGGGCGAGGTTCCGGTGGGGGCGGTCGTGGTGCAGGACGGAGAGGTGTTGGCGGCGGCGCACAATTGTCCGGTGGGTCGACACGACCCGACCGCTCATGCTGAAATCCTTGCGCTGCGGGCGGCTGGCGAACACAAAGCGAATTACCGACTGGCGGGGGCGGCACTCTACGTTACGATGGAGCCTTGCGTGATGTGCGCGGGGGCGATCGTAAATGCCCGGATTGGCACGCTCGTTTTCGGGGCGCGCGATCTTCGCTTTGGCGGGGTTAGAAGCAAGTTTACCCTCGCCGATAGTGACCTGTTGAACCACCGGGCCACTATCGTCGAGGGTGTTTTGGGCGGGTCCTGCACGGCACTGCTCCAGAATTTTTTTACTGGTCGGCGTTAGCGGATCAGGCAGCTTTGGCTAAGGGGACGAGGGTAGAGAGGGACTGATGAGTTCGTTCCATTTGGACCACCTTTTTTAAGCGCAATTCATTGATGTCTTCGGGCTTCGAGCCATGGAAATACTCGTCGAGGGGGAAGAGGGCGAAAGGCTCCAACTCGCGGAACACGCGTCCGAGGGTCGATTCAATCCGGTAGATGTGGTGAAAAAAGCGGCCCTTGTCCATCTTCAACTTGGCGCAGCAGAGGGTGTTGTCCGCTCCCAAGAGAAAGTGATAGCGAAAGATCTGGTGCTCCAGATCGGTAAGGGTCCGTTTGCTGACAAGCAAGAAATCGGCGATGTATTCCTCATCTTTGCGGCCCCAGCTACTGCGTCGGCCGGATCCCCCGGAATGTTCCAGGTTGACTTGGGTTACGCTTTTTTCTTTCGAGGCGCATTCGCGAAAGCGCCGATAGCAGGCGCGAAAAATCGAGCGCATCACACAAGAGCAGGGTGAGGTACCACCTCGGCGGCCTAAGCGCAGTCCTAGTCCATGACACTGGGTGCACTGTGAGGCGGCGAGCGCGATTGTTTCTGAACGAGTCCATTTCATTTTTGTACGATCTCCCAAAAAGGTAGCCTCCCGGTGTATCCCAGAAGTACTCCTTGCTTCCAATTCCTTTCTCAGAGTACGGCGGGGTGGTTTTCCGTCAACAAAAAATTGTTTTTTATATCGAGATTTTAGGGGGGGGCGCATTCCCCTATTTGTGAGTGTTTTGTTTCACCACTTTGCGGGTATTTTGCAAAGAACTACCCTCACGAATTTCCAGATTAATCTGCTACCATTTAAAAAAATGAAGGCCCCTATTGCTCAGAGGAATCGCCTGCCGTGAGTTTTTTGTCTTTTGCTTTGCTGCAGGAACGCCTCGTTGAAGTGTTGCGCAGCAAGGTCAGAAACGGCGAAACTACCGAGCGGGGGCTGGCCAAGCTCACGGGTATTTCGCAGCCACATATGCATAATGTGCTGAAAGCGCAGCGACTTCTCTCTGGAGAGTTGGCCGATCTTATTTTGCAGAAGCTGAACTTGACGACGCTGGATCTGATGGATCGGGAGGAAATGGTGGCGTTTCTGAATCGAAACGCCAATCTTGAGGCGCGGGCGGTGCCGATTCCGGTATTGGAGGGG
>CANNLB010000464.1 GCA_947505565.1 Acidobacteriota bacterium
GCCGTTCCACTTGAGGGGGAGCCAGACTTCGAGGCGGATGTCGGAGTCACTGGTGGGGGTAAGGGTGGTGGCGACGCGGCAGAAGGCGGGGAGGTTGGGGATGGGCCGGCCGCCGGGGGGCGTGAAGGCGCCGGCGGGGACGGCTTGGGCGAGGGTGATCTTCGCGTCGGGGAGGGCGAGCTGGGCGAGTTCGGCGCAGTTGGCCGCGAAGAGGGGGGTGGTTAGGGCGAGCAGGATGAGGGGCTTCATAGGGGCACTCAGATTATGCCGCAAGAGACGGTGGGGACGGTAGGGGGGCCGATATAAAGACCGCTGCTTGACAGTCGCGGCTCGGTAACGGTTGTCACGGCGGGTGCGCCGCTAGGGGCGCCGGCCGGAGTTGGGGAACAGGTGGATCTTCTGCCTTTCGTAGGCGAGCCAGACGGCGAGGGCGAAGACGAGGTCGTCGTGCGCGCGCTGTTGGCCGTCGGAGCGGAAGGCGATGAGCTCGGTTTCGAGCTCCGGGAGGCCGGGGGTCGCGACGGGCAGGCTGATCCGGCGCGGGCCGAGGGCCGTCCGGAGCCGAGTGAGTAAGTCGGGCCGGGGAATGCCTTCGTAACCGCCGGCGAGATGGGAGGTCTGATGCCCTCCGGTGATCGCTACTGGAGTCAGTGGATAGCGGTTGAGGGACTTATCGCGGCGGAGGACCTCGACGAGGGTGCTTTCGCCGGTGGAATCCATGATGAAGTGGACCTGTTTGAAGGTGCCGGGCAGGGAAGCGAGCAGGGCACGCAGACGGCCGGGCAGGTCCAGGTGGTCTGACCCGAGCGGCAGCGACTCGGCCGAGCGGACAAATAAGTGGGGGGTGGTGACGAAGTTACCCGTGAAGGGGTCTCGGGTCGTTGGCTGAGTTAGGCTGAACTCGACGGCGACGAGGGCGGTATGGTCCTGCCGCTTCCCGACGTCGATACCGACGAAGAGTTCGTTGAGGCCGAAGCACGGGACGCCGGTGGGCTGGTAGGGCAACTTGGCGGCGGCGATGACGGCGCGGTCCAGAAACTGGGTGGCGGCCGAGACGAAGGCGCATTGATACTCCTGGGCGAAGAGGTTTTCGCCATGCAAGGCTCGTTCGGTGCTTAGAAAGGCCGGGCTGATGCGGGGGCACTCTTCGGCGGGGGACCGGAGAACGGTCCAGCCGTTGGCCGGGGTGTTGCATAGCTCGTAGAAGACGTTGGTTTGGCCATGTGGGGTGGACAGGGCCCAAAAGGCTACCGTTAGAGACGGCGAGCATGGGCGAGACGGCCGGGTAGATACCGTCGTCGACGAAGCCCCGGATGTTACGCGGCGCGCCGGGGAGGGCGACGAACCGGGAGCCGTTCGGGAGCACGAGCGAGTTCTCGTGAGCCGGGTGGGACTTGGTTCGTAAGTTTAGTACTTTGCAGAAGGTCCGGATACGATGGAGTAAGTTCCCGGACTGCCGGGCGACGGGGCCGAAGAGTAAGTATTCGGTGCCGGGTTTCGAGAGCGCCGAATGGAGCGCCTGGGCGGCGGCGACCTGAGTTTTGCCGGACTGGCGCGAGGTGCAGAGGGCGATGCGCGGATCGGCGCAGTTGAGGAAATCGGCTTGCCGGGGATCCGGGGTAAAGCCGAGCGCGGCTGCGACCCAGACGGCGGCCGAGGGGTCTGGGCACACTGCGGGCGTGACGGTTGGAATAGCCTTCAGAGGCGACCCTCGCCGCTGCCTACGAGTGAGCCAGGAGATGCCTTTTTCGTGGCTCGCCATTTCTGGCACCGCCTCCGGCGGGGTTGGTTCCTCCCACCGCGCGGACCAAAACCGACTTGGGCAGCCGGGGCACCCAAGGAATGACGTTCTGGGGGGGGCGCCCAGCCGGTGAGAAGTTGGCTTTGGTCGTCGGCCTGAGGCGTAGGTTCCTCTGTAGTGTCAACAGGTTCCAGTGATAAAAGTTCTTCGGTCGGTGGTTCGTCAAATTGGGTGGCCGCTTGGGACGGCCCGAGGATCTGCGCGTCCCGCGTGAGCGGCAGTTTAGGCAAAGGGTCCAATTTGCGGAACATATTCAATTCTCGGATGCTGGCGTTGATCAAGCGGACGACGGCGGCTTCTTCGCGCCGGAACTCCTTGATGAGTTTGGATTCGGAACCGATGCGGAAAGCGTTGACGGCATCGAGGTTGCAGATTTGCTCTTCGGTCGCCCCCGGATGGGCTAGCTGCGCGGCCTGCGCGAGGCAGTCTTCGTTGAAGACGCGTTCGTTTTTTGTATTGCGGAGCAGTCGCCATTGGAGATCGCCGATGCGCTGGACAAGGCCCATTTCGACTTCGTCGCGGGGTTGCAACTTGTCCGCGTAGTTGGCGAGAAGTTTTTTGTAGGCAGTTGGCCCCTCGGTCGGGAGTAGAACCAAGCTTTCGAGCTGGGACATATCGATGATTTTGGCGCGGGCACCGTGTTTGAGCCCATTGAGTCGGACGCTCATCTTACCGACTTGGGACTTCGGACCGGTACTTTTCTTGGCATTTTCACGGTTAATCTCGGCTCGTTTCGCCTTTTTCTGATCGTCGGTTAATTCGTCGGCCATGGTGAAAACTCCCTTTGGAAATGGAAACGCCCCGCCTGTTGGCCAGGTCGGGGCGCGTTTTGCTTTAGCTGATTCGATTGTGCGTGATGGGTTCCAAATTCCGGGGGGTGGCGGGAGGGCGAAAGGAGGGGATAGGTGTTTGAAAAGAAGGGAGTAAAAATAAATATCAATTTCTTGTGAATAGGTTTTGTATTTGGTGTAAACGTGTCAGTTTGTATGGGTCCAAGCGATTGCTGAGGAGCGGAGTAGAGTGTGTTCCTGGAAGGAGCAAGAGGTTGCGGTTGCGGCTGCCCGACGAAGAGATGGAATCGGTTTGCCGCTTGGCGAAGGCGGAGAGGCTGAGCGTGGGTGAGTCCGTTCGTTAAGCGTTGCGGGACGATGGGCTGCGGCGGCAGTCGCGGAGTGCGTCGGCTAAGTTGGCTTCGATTCGGGAGGTGACGCGACTTTCGCTGCCGATGGGCAGCATCGAGGAGATGACTCGCGGGATCGCGGAAGGGTATGGGTTCGGTTGGAGCGGCTGGTGGCTGCGAAGGAGCGGTCGGTTTGTGACGTGGAGGTATTGCCGGAGATTGTTCACCGGTAGGCGGCGACTATAGTGTCGTGTAGGGCGCTGGAGTTTGGGTATGCGGCTCCGGGGCCCGGGCGGCGCGGATTTGCGGGCTGACTCCAGCGGCTAGACGGGGCACAAGCCCCGTCTAGCCGCGACGGCGGCCGAGTTCCTGCGATGCGGCGGGTTGGCTGGTTCGAGAACCGTCGTTGGCGACGATTGGAAGCCCGTGCACGATTCCCTGCACCGGTCACCGGCGGGAGCGAAAGGACCGGACTTGAAACATTTCTGGTGCGCCAACAAATCCGAGGCCGAAATACGGCGCTCATCAACCGCCGTCTCACCTCCCGAGCCGGGGCTGGAAGGAAGCAGCTCACCGAGAAAACAATTGGGCGAGTGAGTGGAAGAGCTTTGGCAATGCTGCCTCCGCCTGGTACTCTAGTGCCTAGATCTGCCATGTCGCGCAGTACCCGCCACCGCGAAGCTTGGCCCCGTCCTCTTTCCGCCTCTTCCCTTTTACCCTCGGAGCTCAAATTGTCTTTTTTCCCGTTTTTCGGTATCGCTTTCTTCGCTTTGACGGCAGCTTGCACCCTTTTGCCTGCCGCGGATTCTGGCTCTTTGGCCAAACGTAGCGGGCTCAGCCCGATTCTGCGTCACGCCGCGCCCACCGCGGACAGCCAGCCGAAACTACCCGCCGGACTCAATCTGGTGGACTGGAAACAGATCCGGGCGGAATATGAGCGCAACCGGCACGGCATGTTTCCCGATGGGCAGGGTGGG
>CANNLB010000465.1 GCA_947505565.1 Acidobacteriota bacterium
CGCCCACCGCGGCACAATTTTCACCCCGCGCGACAAAGCCTTCGCCCGAATCCGCTGCCAAGTCGGACTCTCGCCCATCGCCCCCGTCCACAGTTCTGCCGGGGCAAAGTTTTCGATCAACGCGTCCAACCCGGCCGCATGATCGTCATGGGCATGGGTCAGCACAATCACATCCAAACGGCGGATCGACCGCGTCCGAAGATACGGCGAAACCACGTCCTCGCCGATGTCCAGTTTCGGCTTCGGCCGGCCTTTAAACTGCGGCAGTCCGCCACCGTCCACCACCATCATTTTCCCGTCCGGCGTCACCACCAGCAGGCTATCGCCCTGCCCCACGTCGATCGCCGTTAGCTCCAGATGGCGGGCCGTCCGCACCGGAGCAAACGGGTGCCACAGAATCACCCCGAACAAACTCATCGTCACCACAAAGCAGAGCCAGCGCAGCCGTGGCGCGTGGCGAGCAGTGACGGCTAAAGCAATCAGGCTGGCCGCAAAACCCAACGCCAGCAGCACCGGCGGATCCGGTATCCGCCAGTTCGGCTCCAGCCCCGCACACGTCGCCGCCACCCATTGCCCGGCATCGAGGAACCACCCGGCCCCCGTCGCCACCCAGCGCCATCCCGTGAACACCGCCACAAACCCCGCCACAATCGCCCCGTTCATCAGTGGCACAACGAAGATGTTCGCCACCATTCCGGACAGCGAAGCGCGGTGGAAATAGAACGCCATCGGGAGCGCCAATGCCACCTGCATGATGCACGAAATCATGAAGATCTCGAACGCGTTCACGAAAAGGATCAGCGCCGTCCCTACGCCCTTGCACAGCCACTTCATCGGCAGCCCCGTCCAGTAGCTTAGCGTCTGCACCGCTAGCCGAGTTTCAACGCGGAACGCCGCCACACGAAACGGCTTCCGCAAATCCTGTCGCCAGTCTTCGAGTTCGGCCAGGCCCCGCGCCAACGGCCGCGAGTTCTGCTCAAACAACGGATCGGCCAGCGCCGCAATCGCGGCCACGCTCAGAAACGTCAACTGAAAGCTGGCTTCGAAAAGCTGCCCCGGGTCGATCGCCAACACCGTGATCGCAATCACCGCCAGGAAGTTGAGAATCCGCGGGTCCCGATACCAGAACCGCGCCAGGCTAAAGAGCATAAACCCGGCCGCCGCCCGCAACACCGGGGCCGTCAAGCCGGACGTCGCCGCGTATAGCCAAGCCAGAATCACCGTCACGATCAAGCTCAACGTCAGCCGCCCAGTGCCCATGCGGATGATCCCGAACAGAATCCCCGCCACCATCGTAATGTGAATGCCCGAAATCACCAGAGCATGGTAAGTCCCCGTCCGCCGAAAGCTCTCCGTCCAAGCTTTTTCCAGACGCGTGTTCTCGCCGATCAGCAGCGCCTGCATCATCCAGGCTTTGTAATTATCGCCAGGGTAGAGCGTCTCCAGCCGGGCTAAAACCCAGCCCCGCCCCAAGTACAGCCCCGCAGTCGCCCAGTGCCCGCACTCACCCGCCAGCACCTTTATCTCCGTACCCGTGCGCGTCGAAATCGTCCAGTAGATATGGCGGCGTTGCAGATACTGCACCAGATCAAACGCCCCCGGATTGCGAAAGTTCGTCGGCTTCCGGACCTTCCCTTCGAACTCGACCCGCTGTCCATAGCGCAGGTGAGGCGGAGTCTGACCCTCCCGCAGATTCAAGCTCACCCGGCCCCGCGCCTCTTCGTCTAAAGCCATCGTGAACTGCTCGCGCCGGTCGGAGAACACGGACGGCTCCACCACGCAGCCTTCCAGCAGCACCGTTTCGCCCGCCGCGGCGTCCAGTTCCGGCGGCGGGGAGGGCGGGCGCAGCGCTGGTAGCAGCAACCCCACCGCCAGGCACGCCAAACCCACCATCCACGGCCGCCGCCCCAGCGCCGCCAGAACCGACAGCGCCGCAGCCACCGTCATGCCTTCCTCCCTCGAAAACGGGACCACCTGGGCCAGCAGCAGCCCGGCAATCAACCCGACACAAGGAAGCAAAAGAGGTTCACGCACTATTGATAGAGTGGCGGCACCCGGCACCTTCTCTCTAGACTGAAGAGAATGCTTGTTGAGTTGCACGTCGAGAACTTCGCCGTCGTTGAGCGCCTACGGCTCCGGTTCCACACCGGCCTGAACCTATTGACCGGCGAAACCGGCAGCGGCAAGTCGATCATCGTCGATTCGCTCGGACTTCTGTTCGGCGGGCGGGCCTCGGCCGACGTCGTCCGCACCGGCACCGAACGGGCCCGCATCTCCGGAGTTTTCTCGGTGCCGCAAGCCCCCGCCTTTCGGGCACTGCTCGAAGAAGCCGGCATCACCCTCGAAGACGACGAACTCATCGTCGAACGCGAAATCATGGCTTCCGGTAAGTCACGCGCCCTGCTCGCAAACCGTCCGGCCACGGCGACGCTCTTGAAATCGCTCGCCCCATGGCTCGGCGACATCCACGGCCAAAACGAGCAGCAGCGCCTCCATTCACCCGAATCCCAGCGGGAGATGGTCGATACCTTCGGGGCCACCTATCGGCTCCTCGAACAGGTCGGCGGACTCTACAACGCTTGGCGGGCTTGCAGTTGGGAGCTCGAAGAACTCGACCGCACCGAACAGGAACAACTTCGCCTCGCCGACCTTTGGAGCTTCCAACGCAAAGAGATCGAAGAGGTGGATCCCCAACCCGCCGAAGACAACGAACTCACCGACGAAAAACGAATTCTGCAAAACGTCACCCGTCTTTCTGAGCACGCCGAAACCGCCTTTACCGCCCTCTACGACGCCCCCGACTCCGCCGTCGCCCAGGCCCGCATCGCGGCCAAGCGCGTGCAAGAGCTCGTCCGCATTGACCCCAACCTCCAAGAGGTCGCCGACCTCCTGAAACCGGCCATCATTGGGCTCGAAGAAGCCGGGCTCACCCTCCGCGACTACCTCGGCAAACTCCATGCTGATCCCCAGCGTCTCGACGAAGTCGAATCCCGCCTCGCCGCCATCGACCGCCTCCGCCGCAAGTACGGCGCAACTATTGAAGAGATCCGTGCCTTCCTCTCCCAACTGCTTGGCAAGATGTTGACCGTCCAAGAAGCCGGCGAGAAGCGCGCCGAAATCGAAGCCCGTCGCCAGTCCCTGGCCGCCGAGTTCATCGCCGCCGCCGCCCAATTGACCGCCGCCCGCAAAGACGCCGCCAAAAGGCTCGAAAAGCGCGTCGAAAAGGAACTCGCCGCCCTTGCCATGGCGGGCACCCGTTTCCGCATCGCCCTGTCCGCCGCTCCGTGGTCCACCGAAGGCGCCGACGCCGTCCGCTTCCTGGTCTCCGCCAACCTCGGCGAAGAACCCCGCGAACTCGACAAGGTGGCCTCCGGCGGCGAAGTCTCCCGCATCGCGCTCGCGATCAAAACCTGTATCGAAGGAGAGCGCCCCGGCTCCACGCAGCATTTGCTCGTGTTCGACGAAGTCGACGCTGGTATCGGCGGGGAAGCCGCCGAAGCCGTCGGCCGCCGGTTGAAATCGTTAAGCCGGTCCCACCAAGTGCTTTGCGTTACCCATCAGGCGAACATCGCCTCCTTCGCCGATCACCACTACCGCGTAGAGAAACGCGAGTCGAATGGCCGAACCGTCGCCGCCGTCTCCGAACTCCTCGGCGATGAACGCACCCGCGAAATTGGCCGCATGCTCTCCGGCCAACGGCTCACCCCGGAAGCCCTCCGCCACGCCGAACAGCTTATTGAGGCGGGGCATTTAGCCTAAGCGCTTACATCGATTTCCCAGGATTTAACCTGTTTCGTAGGCCATACTGCAGCACATTCCAATTGAAAGATGAGCCTAGAGGGGAGGCCGGGATAACCGGGACCAAGTAAGGGCTCCTTTCCACGAG
>CANNLB010000466.1 GCA_947505565.1 Acidobacteriota bacterium
AAGCCTGGAATGATACGTTTGCGATTTTGGCCGAACACTGGGAGCCGTCGGGGTTGCCTGGGATCATGCACTGCTTCACGGGGGGAGAGGCCGAGGCGGAGCGGAGCCTAGCAATGGGCTTTTTGATCAGTTTTTCTGGAATTGTCACCTATACGAAAGCGCCGGAGGTGCAGGCGGCGGCGCGGGTGACTCCGCTGGATCGTATGTTGGTGGAGACCGACGCGCCGTACTTGGCACCATTGGCGCATCGTGGTAAGCGCAATGAGCCGGCGTTTGTGGTGGCGACGGCGACGAAGATTGCGGAATTGAAAGAGATTCCGTTCGAGGAAGTGGCAGCGGCGACAACGGCGAATTTTCTGCGGTTGTTCCCAGCGGCAGCGGAAGGATACACTGGTTGATCCCATGGGACTGAGCAAGCTAGGCCAAGCGTTTACGGCCCGCGAGATTTTCAAGCTTGTCGAGACGGACATGCGCCGCGTCGAAGAAAAGATGGGTTTGGAATCGATCTCTTCGGTCGAAGCGGTGACGGCGATCAATCGGCACCTGCAAAAGAGCGGGGGGAAGCGACTGCGTCCGACGCTGGTGCTGCTGTCGTGCCAGCTTTTTGGCGAGGTGAGCGAGGCTTCGATTGCGATGGCGGCGGTTGTGGAGATGGTCCACGCGGCGACGCTGGTGCACGACGATGTGATTGACGAGGCGAAATCGCGGCGGAGCCATCCGTCGGTGAACGTTCTTTTCGGGAACCAGACGTCGGTGCTGGCGGGTGATTGGCTGTACATGCAGGCGTTTCAGATCGCGCTGCGGAGCCGGAATTTTCGCGTACTGGATCTGCTGATCGGATTGACGCAGTTGATGGTGGAAGGGGAGTTGCTGCAATTGGAGCGGCTGGGGCGGATTGATATCTCGGAAGCGGATTACATGGAATTGATCGACCGGAAGACGGCGAGCTTGTTCAATGTCTGCGCGCGGTTGGGAGCGATGGCTGGGGCGGCAGGGGAAGCCGATGAGGCGAAGCTGGGCGAGTTCGCCTGGAATCTGGGAATTGCGTTTCAGTTGGTCGATGATGTGCTTGACTTTACGTCGCGCGAAAAGATTTTAGGTAAGCCCGTGGGCAACGATTTGAAAGAAGGCAAGGTGACTCTGCCGCTGATCTACGCGATGGAGGATGCCACTCCGGCGGAACGGCTGCGGGTGGAGACGGTACTGCGGGAGCGGAGCTATGAGCGCGTCTCCTTTGCCGAGATTCTGGCGATCGTGGCAAAGTATCGGGGGGTGGAGCGGGCTATGGAGCGGGCGACGATGTTTACGGAACGGTCTCGCATTTTGATCCACCAGTTTCCAGACACGGCGTTTCAGCGGGCGCTGCTGAGTGTGACTGAGCTGGTGACCAACCGGGATCATTAGGATTGTTTATGACGGAACTGGAACTGACACCTCAACAGGTGGTGGCCAAGCGTGAAGCTGGCGAGAAGATGTGCCTGATTGATTGCCGGGAGCAGGGCGAATGGGAGCTATGCCGGATTGAAGGCGCCAATCTGGTGCCGATGAATTCGGTGCCGGGGCGGCTGCAGGAGTTGGAAGGGAAGGCCGACGATGAGTTGTTAGTCGTTTACTGTCACCATGGGGTGCGGAGCTTGAATGTGGTGAACTGGTTGCGGGCGCAAGGGGTGAGCAACTGCGTTTCGATGGCCGGTGGGATTGACCGGTGGAGCTTGCAGATTGACCCGACGGTCGGACGCTACTAGAAGAGAGAGGATGGTGCGTCCTGAAAGTCGCATCGTTCTCAGGGGTGCGAGTCCTGTCCGGATAAGCTCCTTGGCGGGAGTTCAACAAGATAGATGGGTTCGTGTTTAGAAGTGTGCGCCGCGGGCAGTATCGGCGAAGCGTCCGCCTTTTATGGGCGATCAGCTTTATAGAAGGGGACTGCATAAGTTAATGGGCAATGTGAAATACCCGGCGCAAGCCACATCTGGACGATCCTAGGTAAGCCGTGTGCGGGAAAACCGAATGCACGGTTTGAAAGGGGATTGTAGAAATGGGCTGGCGGTCAACGCCACTGTTGCGCCATCATAATCTGCCAATGCACCGGGGTACGTTTCTTTCTCTGGCGGCGGCTTCGTCGGCGCCTGGACAGGCGGTGGCACCCCCGAACATCCTGTTCATTTTGGCCGACGATTTGGGCTATGGCGATTTGGGATGTTTTGGGCAGAAGCACATCAAGACGCCGCATATCGACAAACTAGCGGCGGAGGGGATGCGGTTTACGGAGGCGTATGCGGTTTGTACGGTTTGCGCACCTTCGCGTAGTGTGTCGATGACCGGTAAGCATACGGGCCACACGTCGGTGCGGTCGAGCAAGGGCGGCGTGCCACTGCTGCCGGAGGACATTACGATTGCCGCGGTGTTAGGGACCGTTGGCTACAAGAGCGGCTGCTTCGGCAAGTGGGGCTTGGAGGATGTGAATACTACCGGGGTGCCCATCAAAAAGAAATTTGATGCGTTTTTCGGCTATCTGCGCCAAGCGCGTGCGCATTATTAGTATCCTGGCTACCTGAGCGACGATGAGGATTTGCAGCTGGCTCCGGGGGGAGAAGGAAGGCACCACGCCAACGATGTGATCGCAGGTCTGGCGAATGGGTTCATTCGGGAGTATGCAGGAAAGAATACCCCGTTTTTCTGCCACGTCCCGTTCACGTTGCCGCACCTTGAGCTCCTGGTGCCCGGGGACTCGATGGTGCCTTACGACGGGAAGATTCCGGAAGGCGAACCGCTTGTTGACCCGAATCGCCATTACGCGAACCAGGCGAAGCCGCGGACGGACTACGCCGCCATGGTTTCGCGTCTGGACGGATACGTTGGGCAGTTAGTGGCAACGCTGGAGAGCGAGAAGCAGGTCAAGGACACGATTGTGTTTTTTTGCAGCGCCAACGGCTCGGCGACGGCGTTATGGAACGATGGCGGCTTCTTAAATTCGACCGGCGGATTGCGGGGACACGAGCAGGATTTCTACGAAGGAGGCCTTCGGACGCCGATGATTGTCCGGTGGCCTGGCAAAGTTAAGGTCGGCGCTGTCAGCGCGCAGCCGTGGATGTTCCAGGACGTGTTGCCGACGCTGGCGGAGTTGAGCGGGGCGAAGACGCCGCCGGAAGTGGATGGAGTTTCGGTGGCACCCACCCTGCTCGGTAGGGGAAAGCAGGGGCAGCCGGAGTATCTTTACTGGGATTTGCCCAAATTCTCCGCGATGAAGGGTGATTCGTTGGATGAAGTTCCGATGCAAGCCGTGCGGATGGGGACATGGAAGGCGGTGCGTCCGCAGGCGAATGGCCCGCTCGAGTTGTATGACCTCAGCAAGGATCCGACGGAAAAGGCCAACGTGGCGGCACAGAATCCGGCGGTGACGACGAAGATGGAGGGTATTCGCAAAACTGCGCGGGTGGTTCCGCGAAGGCAGTCGCAGCCGGATAACTGGCAGTGGTGCTAGAAATGGCGTCCTCGCTCTTTCGTGTGGGTACGGTTGCGGCGGTGGTCAGAGAGTGGGACGCTGCCTTTGGTTTTTCTCGCTTTACACGGCCGACCGCGGGGCCAAGGACGTTCGCTCGTCCTTGGCGGGCGAACTTTGACGGGTGATTCTACCCACGGTAAACAGCGAAGAAGCTAGAAGAGAGCCGCGCTTTTGGCGGATCAATGGCGTTGTTTGGAGCCGATGATCCGGGGACTGTTCGTCGTCCTTCGGCACTCGCGAAGAATTGACGAGCCCTGCTCGCCAAAACTTTACCACCAACCGGCCCCGACGGCGCTGCCTCTCCGACGAGCATGGGCTTGTGGCGCCCGGTCTGGCCGCGCGGGCAAAACGTCGGTGCCTAAACCTATTCCACGATATACGCG
>CANNLB010000467.1 GCA_947505565.1 Acidobacteriota bacterium
AAGTCATGGAACGGCTCGATGGCGTCGTCGACGTCGACTGGTACGTCGAGCCCCCCCAGCCCAAACACCAACTGCTCATCGACTCCGAAAAAGCCGCCCTCCATGGCGTCTCTCCCGCCGAAATCGCCCGCACCCTTCGCCTCGCCTCCGCCGGCGACTCTCCCGGCCTTCTCCACGACGACAACGCCAAAGAAGACGTCCCCCTCGACCTCCGCCTCATCGCCGGAGCCCTCATCATGCTCAGCCTCGTCCTCGCGCACTACAGCGACCCGCGCCGGCTCTACTTCACCGCCTTCATCGGCATCAATCTCTTCCAGTCCGCCTTCACGAACTGGTGCCCCATGATCACCGTCCTCAAGAAGATTGGCGTCCGCTCGTCAATCTGAGTACCGATGGGGCGGCCTTACGCCAACCGCCCCATCCGTCCAGCCCGGAAGTCCTCTACGGCCTGCCGCAACTCCGCTTGCGTATTCATCACAAACGGCCCGTAGCTCGCCACCGGCTCGTCAATCGCCGCCCCGCCCAACACCAGCACCAGCGACTCTTCACTTGCCGCTAACTCTACCGTCCCTCCGCCCGGGCTCAACAACGCCATCCGCGGCTCCCCGCTCATCACCGTCGCCCCATTCACCGTCACCGAACCGCGCAGCAACACAACCCCAAAGTTCTGTCCCGCTGGTAGTTCCAACGTCCCCGCGCCTCCCGCCGCCATCCGCACGTCAATCAGCGTAACCGGCGTGAACGTCTTCGCCGGTCCGTGCGCCGCGCCTATCTCACCCGCAATCAACCGGGCATCCGCCCCGGTCCCCAAGGCCACTTCCGGAATCTGCGCGCTAGTAATCCCTTGGTACCGGGGTTTGCTCATCTTGAACGCCGCCGGGAGGTTCACCCACAACTGCACCATCTCGAACGTCCCGCCCGCTGCCGTAAACGCCTGCCCGTGCTTCTCCTCGTGCACCACCCCGGACGCCGCCGTCATCCATTGCACATCGCCCGGATGAATCGTTCCGGCATTCCCGGCCGAGTCCCGATGGTCCACCGAACCCTGGTAGGCAATCGTCACAGTCTCAAATCCGCGATGCGGATGCTCGTCCACTCCGCGGGGTTCCGTCGCCGGCTCAAACACCTTCGGCCCAGCGTAGTCCAACATCAGAAACGGGCTGATCTCCGCACCCACTCCGTTCGAAGGAAACAGGTTTCGCACCGGAAACCCGTCCCCGACCCAGTGCTGCGAACCCGCGCCAACTACCCGCAATACCTGCTTCATTTCACTCATTGTCGTTATCTCCTGATTCCTGATTTCCTACCGCCGCGCCCCGGCCTAGCCGACGTAGCCCATTGGCCAAAACCACCCGTTCCCGGGCACTCATGAAGGCCACCGCTTGTTCCATGTCCCGCTCGTGCGCCGCAAACAACTTGCAAATCGCGCCCCGCCCCTTTGCCGTCAAATGCACCACCCGCGCCCGCCGATCTCCCTCTTCCGCCCGCCGCTCCACCCAACCCCGCTCCTGCAATCGATCCACCGCCGTCGTAATCGACCCACTCGTCAACAACACCTTCTTCCCCAACACATTCACCGCTAACGGCCCTTTGTGCAGCAATGCCTCCAGCACCGCAAAGTCGCTCAGGCAAAGCCCCTGCTCCGCCACGCTCCGCCGCGCATGAACTTCCATCGCTTGGCTAGCCTTTGACAACAATAACCACAAGTGAATGCCGGGAATCGTTTGTGTTGGGTCGCTCATGTTCTCTTGATATCAAGATGCTTGACGTCAAGGAAAAGATGCAACGCTCCTAAAATGCTGTATCGGCGATGTACAGCGCCCCGGCACCCGGAGCGATAGCCCGGATCTCCGCCGCCATCCCTTCCACCGCCGTCGTGAACACGATTTTCGTTTTCCCGTCCATCTCCACGAGTTCCGGGCAAGTCACCCGCGGCGATCCCGGCAAAACCCATTCACACTCCACCGCACCATCCGCCAGCCGATACATCCGCGCCACCCCGTCGCTCACCGCCTCTGGATTGTAGAACGCCACGATCACGCTTTCCCCGTCCGGCGACGGCCGCAGCCCATCAGGAAACCCCGGCAGGCTCTCCGGTGCCACCACTAAACTCCGCTCAAGCACTCGCTCCAACTTCGGATCCAACCGGTACCGGCTAATGGTCTTGGGCGTCGAATCGATGTCGATTAAAGTCGCCCCCGTCGCATCCCGCCGCAGGTATTTCCCGTTCGAACAGACCTGCCCGTCCAGCACGGTATGCACGCGCCCGCTCGCCCACTCATAAAAATAAACCGCCGCGATCAGCTCACTGAACCCCAAGTGTTTCGTCCCGAACAGCACGCCCCCTTCCACCGCCAGCCCATCGTTGATGATCACCCGCTCATCCTCGCTCACCACCACCCCGGTCTCGGAAACCTCCCCGCTCCGCCAATCGAAATACACCAGCCGCCGCTCCATCCCGACGATCACCACCCCCTCCGTTTCGGTCTCGGCAAAGAACCCCGGCCGCCCTGGCAACGCAAAGCTGCGGTTCTCCCGCGACCTTAAGTTGAACAAGTTCAAACTCCCGACCTGCTCCGTCGCCGAGTGCTGAATCGCCACCCATCCCAGCCAATGCCCCGGCAGGCCCGAGTGCCGCAACACCCGGGGCCCCTCTGGCAAAAACCGCAACGCTTCACTGGTCGGCTCAAAGAGCCGCTCCGCCACAAACTGTTGTATCTCGCGCAAGCTCAAATTCTAACGCGCGCCATACGGCTATCGCTTGTCCAGGAATCCGTGTACAATTGCGGCAACTTTTCGACAACGATAAACGGACCCCGCGAGAGAAACCGAAATGCGTTTCGTTCTAGGAATTTCCCTACTCAGCCTTTGCCCGACGCTCCTGCACGCTGGGCCGCCCCACAGCTACGAGCAGAGGACCAGCGCTGCCCTACCCTTCCGGACCTGCCAGGAAAGAGCGCCCATCGCCCTAAGTGAGGTCGGACTAACCGTCAGAAGCGACAACCGAGCTTGGATGGGCGACTCTGCCACCTTGTCAGCCGTCATTCTCTGCTTCGAACTAGGTGCTACCACCACCCAATTCACGATATTCGCGGCAGGAGCAGGACCGGTTGGCGACGCGAGAACGGTCGTGGCGCTGATCGTTACCCGCCTGGTGGACGGGCCGGTCCCTCCGCGTCCCCCTCCCAAGGTCGACTTGTCTTACCTCGCCGGCGAGTGGACCGCATACTTTGACTACCAGCCGAATGTACTCTATCCGGAAAGAATCTTGTATAACAACGGAATGTTGGTGCTCTATGCCGCTCGCCAGCCGAACAACGCGAACGACTACGTGACCAGCACCGCGACCCTCGACGCGAGCGGTGCGCTCGTCGCGCCGGGGTTTGGCATCCGGGGCATCATCTCTCCAGATCGCAACCGGATCACCTTTGACAATCGTTCCATTTGGGTCCGCGGAGCAGTCGGCCCGCCCCAACCTCCTCCCCCTCAGCCCCCTCCGCAACAACAGACTTGGTTCGCCGGAGAGTGGACGGTTGCCTGTTGCGGCGACCAATACCCAGGCGGACGCATGTCCATCAAGCCAACGGGAAACGGAGCGTACACCGGAACCATGATTCTCCCCGCCGGCTATAGCCCCGGCGAACTAACCAACATCATCGTCAACGGCACCTCGGTCGAGTTTGAGCGTCGGACCGACGAAGGTCCCCAACGCTGGGTCGGCCAAGTAACGAACGTTCAGGGACAGTTGCGCTTAATAGGCACCTGGACGGGAGCCTACTCTAGCCGCTTCCCCAACCGCCTGAACTGGCATGCCGAAAAGCTCTCCGATTCGCCCCCGCCGCCTCCCCAGCAACAGACGTGGTTCGCCGGAGAGTGGACGGTA
>CANNLB010000468.1 GCA_947505565.1 Acidobacteriota bacterium
GGAAGTACAGTTACTTGACGTGGCGACGGGGAACGACGTGGGGAGTAAGCTGGCGCGGGGCCGGTATATGGGGGTGGAGATCGGGCTGGATAACAAAACCCTGTATTTGTCTAAGTTTGAAGACCCGGGGCCGCGGGTTTATCGGTACCGGGAGGGGGCGGCGATGGAGACGCTGTTCGGCGAAGGCTATACGGCTCAGAATATTGTGGGGATTGAGCTGTCGCCGGAGGGGAAGTGGCTACTGCTGACGGTGATGTTGGGGTCGGCGGGCAGCAAGGACGAGGTGTATCTTCTGGAGACGGAGAGTAAAAAGATAGTCACGATTAATAAGGACATAAATGCGAGGTTTCGGGGGTCGTTTGCGGGGGAAGGGACGATTGTCTTTACGACCGATTGGAAGGCTCCGAAGCAGCGGGTGTTGACCGTGCCAACGGGGGCGCCGGAGTTGGCAAAAGCGCGGGAGATTGTGCCGCAAGGGCAGTGGCATTTGGAGAGCACGTCGCTGGTAGGCGGGTTGATTGGGTTGCAGTATTTGGAGAACGTCCAGTCGAAAGTGAAGTTCATTGATTTGGAGGGTAAGCTCAAGCGGGAGATGGCGGCTCCGGGATTGGGGACGGCGTCGAACGTATATGGCGAGTGGACGAATGATACGGCGTTTTTAAGTTATAACTCGTTCTATCAGCCGAATACCATTTACTCTTATTCAGTGAGTAAGGGTACACAGGCGGAGTTTGCGCGGGAGCGGGTGCCGGTAGAGAAGATCGATGTGAAAGTGGAGCAAGTTTCGTATTCCTCTAAAGACGGCACGAAGGTGCCGATGTTTTTGGTGCATCGGAAGGATCGGAAGTTGGATGGGAAAAACCCGACCCTGCTGACGGGATATGGTGGGTTTCAGGTGACGATGACGCCGGGGTTTTCGGCGCTGTCGGCTTGGTGGGTGGAGCATGGGGGCGTGATTGCGCTGCCGAACTTGCGGGGGGGCAGCGAGTTTGGGGAGGCTTGGCATGAAGGGGGGATGCAGGCGAAGAAACAGAACACGTTTGACGATTTTGTGGGGGCGGCAGAGTGGTTGATTGCGAAGAAGTATACGCGGCCGGAGAAGTTGGCGATTCGGGGGGGATCGAATGGGGGCTTGTTGGTGGGGGCGGCGATGACCCAGCGGCCGGAGTTGTTTGGCGTGGTGAGTTGCGCGGTGCCGTTGCTCGATATGGTTCGGTATCACCTATTCAAGGTGGCGCGGTTTTGGGTGCCGGAGTACGGGTCCGCCGAGGATGCGGGGCAGTTTAAAACCATCATGGGCTACTCGCCGTACCAGAATGTGAAGGAAGGGGTTAAGTATCCGGCGACAATTTTGATCACGGGGGACGCGGATACGCGGGTGGATCCGTTGCATGCGCGGAAGTTTGCGGCGCGGTTGCAGAAGGCGACGGGGTCGGGACGTCCGGTGATTCTGCATTACGACACGGAGGGGGGGCACTCGCAGGGGTTGCCGATTGGGAAGCGGATCGGGAATTTGGCGGATGAGTTGGCGTTTGTGACGGCACAGTTGGGGTGGAAGTAGGGCGGGCTACCAACCTGTCAGGCGCTTCTCGGCGGGGGAGGCAACCGCGCCGTTCGTTTGTTAAGCCATGCGGGTCGGCGCGGCATCTAACCCATTTGGGTCTGCCGCGGTCAGGAAACCGGAAGGAATGCCTATGGGTGCTATAGCCCCCAAACCAAGCATCCCCGCCCTATACTTGGGGCGGAACCAAGTTTCGATCAAATAAGGAGAATTTCATGAAAATGAGTTTTAAGACGCTGCTGGCTGGTTTTGCCGTCTCATTGGCCGCTTTCGCCCAGCAGGGCAAGCCTAACCTCAACTGGTGGCCCGACCAGCTTGACCTTTCCCCCCTACGCCAGCACTCGGTCGAATCCAATCCACTCGGCACCGATTTCAACTACGCCAAAGCCTTTGCCAGCCTCGACCTCAAAATCGTCAAGCAAGACATCCAGAAGGTGCTCACCACCAAGCAGGCATGGTGGCCCGCCGACTACGGCAACTACGGACCGTTCTTTATTCGCATGGCCTGGCATAGCGCCGGCACCTACCGCACCACCGACGGACGCGGCGGCGGTGCCGGCGGCCAAATGCGCTTCGACCCGCTCAATAGCTGGCCCGACAACGGCAACCTCGACAAGGCTCGGCGCCTGCTGTGGCCCGTGAAACAGAAATACGGCCAAAAGCTCTCCTGGGGCGACCTCATGGTCCTGGCCGGCAACGTATCGCTCGAATCCATGGGCTTCAAAACCTTCGGCTTTGCTGGCGGTCGCCGCGACGATTGGGAACCGGATCTTACCTACTGGGGACCAGAAAAAAAGTTCATGGCCGATGAACGCTATAGCGGCGATAGGAAGCTGGCCAACCCCCTAGCCGCCGTACAGATGGGCCTGATCTACGTGAATCCGGAAGGCCCGAACGGCAAGCCGGATCCGATGGCCGCGGCGCGTGACATCCGCGAAACCTTTGGCCGCATGGCCATGAACGACGAAGAGACCCTGGCCCTGATCGCCGGTGGCCACACGTTTGGTAAGGCCCATGGCGCTCATGCTCCAAGCAAGTGCGTCGGCGCCGAGCCCGCCGCGGCGGGCATCGAACAGCAGGGCTTGGGATGGAAGAACGCCTGCGGCAGCGGCAATGCCGGCGATACCGTTACCAGCGGACTGGAAGGCGCTTGGACCTCCCGGCCGACGCAATGGACCTCGGAATACCTCGAAAACCTGTTCGCTTATGAGTGGGTGATGACCAAGAGCCCCGCCGGGGCGACGCAGTGGATGCCAGCCGACGGCAAGGCGTCGAACCTCGTACCGGACGCGCATGACCCATCCAAACGGCATGCGCCGATGATGTTCACGACGGACATAGCGTTGAAAGTCGACCCGGCGTACCGCAAAATTGCAATGCGCTTTCGGGAAAACCCCGCCGAGTTCCAGCTTGCCTTTTCAAAGGCTTGGTTCAAGCTGACCCATCGCGACATGGGCCCGAAGTCCCGCTACGTCGGGACGGAGATTCCGAAGGAAGACCTGATTTGGCAGGATCCAATCCCGAAAATGGAATCGGCACCGATGACCCCGAAAGATGTTGCTGCGTTAAAGGCTAAAATCCTGGCTTCTGGTTTGACGGCGTCGGAGTTGGTCCGAACGGCTTGGGCATCGGCGGCTTCGTTCCGTGGCACCGACAATCGTGGTGGCGCCAACGGAGCGCGCATTCGCTTGGCTCCCCAAAAAGACTGGGCGGCGAACAATCCGGCCGAACTCGCCAAAGTGCTGCCGAAGTTAGAAGCGATTCAGCAGCAGTTCAACGCCACAGGCGGCAAGAAGAAGGTCTCGATGGCCGATCTGATTGTCCTGGCTGGCAACGCGGCGATTGAGCAGGCCGCGAAGAAGGCCGGCGTGACCGTGACGGTACCGTTCGCTCCCGGTCGGGGAGATGCTACCCAAGCGCAGACAGACGCGGCGACCTTCGCGACGCTTGAACCGACCGCGGACGGCTTCCGGAACTACTATGCCAGCGGGCAGCGGTTGTCGCCGGCAGAGTTGCTCGTCGATCGGGCCAAGCTGCTGACGCTGACGGTGCCGGAGATGACCGCGCTTGTGGGCGGTATGCGGGCGCTGAACGCCAATGTGGGCCAAGGGGCGCACGGAGTGTTCACCGATCGGCCGGGTACGCTGAGCAACGACTTCTTCGTCAATCTGCTGGATATGTCGACGCAATGGAACAAATCGGCGAAGACCGAGGGCCTTTACGAAGGTGTCGATCGGGCAACCTCCAAGGCTAAGTGGACGGCAACGCCGGTGGATCTAATCTTCGGGTCGAGCACGGAACTGCGGGCAATTGCC